>VEQG01000035.1 GCA_018883345.1 Candidatus Nanopelagicaceae bacterium | reverse complement strand
CACAGCTAGCTTGGAAGGCTAGAACTCTACCATTGAGCTACACCCGCATATTCTTGCGAACAGGCTAAGAGTAATTGGTTTGGTTATGAACTTCCAATTCTTGCCATAGACTTCTGCCTCGCAAGAACCGGGGCGTAGCGTAGTGGCTAGCGCGTCTGCTTTGGGAGCAGAAGATCGAGAGTTCGAGTCTCTCCGTCCCGACCACTTCCTTTCAAGTATTTGATAATCGCAAGGAGCGCTTTGTGAAAAGCTCAGTAGAAAACCTTTCGCCAACCCGAGTTCGTTTTGATATCTCTGTTGAATTCAATGAGATGTCATCACATGTTGCTGATGCATACAAGAAAGTCGCAGCTCAGGTAAACATTCCAGGTTTTCGCAAGGGCAAGGTTCCAGCTGCGATGATTGATCAGCGCGTAGGTCGCGGCACAGTAATTGATGAAGCGATCAATGCAGCGCTTCCAGATTTCTACACCCAAGCAGCTCGCGAACATAAAATTTCAGTAATCGGTCGACCTGAAGTTGATATCAAAGAGTTCGTAGATAACGAAAAGCTTTCTTTCACCATCGAAGTTGATGTTCGTCCAGAAATTAAACTTCCAGATTTTTCAAAGATTGAAATTACTGTTGATGATGTAACTGTCACAACTGAGGAAGTTAATGAGCAAGTAGATGCGCTTCGCGCTCGCTTCGGAACACTTCATGTTGTTGAGCGTGCAGTAAAAACTGGCGACTTCATCAACATTGATTTAGTTGCAAAGGTAAACGGTGAAGAGGTCGAAGGCGGAACCGCTAACGATATTTCTTACGAAGTTGGTTCAAACAGCATGGTTGATGGCCTTGATGAAGCTGTTGTTGGTCTAAGCGCTGGAGATTCAAAGATATTTGATACCTCGCTTCTTGGCATGCAAGAAGGAGAACAAGGTTCAGTAACCGTAACCGTTAAATCTGTTAAGGAGCGCGAACTACCTGCTCTTGATGATGCATTTGCAAAGCTAGCTTCTGAATTTGATACTTTAGATGAACTTAAAGCAGATCTAAATGTCCGCTTAGAGCGCGTAAAGGCTATGGAACAAGGCGCACAGGCACGCGATAAGCTCGTAGATAAATTAGTAAATGAACTTGAAATTCCAGTTCCAGAAAAACTTGTTGAAGAAGAAATTCACGCACACTTAGAGCGCGAAGGTCGCTTAGAAGATGCAGAGCATCGCGCAGAGGTAGAACGTGATACTCGCCAGATGTTCAAACAAGATTTTCTACTCGATGAAGTTGTAAAAACCGAAGCAGTTGATGTCTCAGAGATGGAATTGACTGAATACTTAATGCGTTCAGCATCTCGCTACGGAATGGCGCCACAAGATTTTGCTAATCGTTTGGCACAAACCGGCAACATCAATCAGATGGTCGCAGAAGTTGCTCGCGCAAAGGCGCTTGCCAATATCTTGAACCGCATCTCAGTGGTTACAGAATCAGGCAAGAAAGTCGACTTAGAAGCATTGGCCCCAAAGCGCATGGCCGATGTCCAAACCGACGAATCCGCTGAATAAGTGATCGGTTCCCCATAAGGGGATTCTTTCCGCAGCTCTTCTTAAATTAATTCCGCCCTCGGCGAACATTCACCTTTTCTGGCATTAATTGCCCTAATTGGGAAGCATTTTTCACGCCAACGCGTTAGGGTCTTTGTATTGAAAAAGTACTCAAACTTTAAGTAGAGGAGTTCCTTGTGGACTTTATTCCGACACCGGCTTCGGAGACCATCTTGCGTGGCGGCAATGCCATGAATGCAGGTCTTGATTCAGAGGTTTACAACCGCTTGCTTCGCGAACGAATCATTTTCCTTGGTTCAGTCGTAGAAGATTCAATGGCGAACGCAATTGCAGCGCAGCTACTTCTACTATCTGCCGAAGATCCAGATAAAGATATTTACCTCTACATCAACTCACCTGGTGGTTCAATCTCAGCAGGTATGGCGATTTATGACACCATGCAATTTGTTCCTAATGATGTTGCAACAGTTGCAATGGGACTTTCTGCATCAATGGGTCAATTCCTACTTTGTGCGGGTGCGCCAGGCAAGCGTTATGCATTGCCACATGCACGCATCATGATGCACCAGCCATCTGGTGGTATCGGCGGAACTGCAACCGATATTCGCATTCAAGCTGAACAAATTGGATTTACAAAGAAGAAGATGGCCGACTTGATTGCATTCCACACCGGCCAAAAGGCAGAAACTATTACTGCAGATTCAGATCGCGATCGTTGGTTTACAGCTGAAGAAGCTAAGGAATATGGCTTCGTCGATCACGTTGTGAAGACCGCTTCACAGATTGGAAAGAAGTAATGTTAGAGAATTTCGAAATTAATAATCGTTACGTTCTACCAACTATTGAAGAGAAAACTTCATATGGTTTCAAGCGTTTAGATCCATACACAAAGTTATTTGAAGAGCGCATTATTTTCTTAGGTCAAGCAATTGATGACACTGTGGCAAACGATGTGATGGCACAGCTTTTGACCCTTGAATCTATGGATCCAGATCGTGACATCATGATGTACATCAACTCACCTGGTGGTTCATTTACAGCGCTTACAGCTATTTACGACACCATGCAGTTTGTACGACCAGACATCATGACAATTTGTTTAGGTCAGGCGGCTTCAGCAGCAGCGATTTTGTTGGCTGGCGGAACTAAGGGCAAGCGCATGGCGCTACCTAATTCACGTATCTTGATTCACCAGCCATATTCAGAAGGTGGCGGACAAGCATCAGATATCGAACTGCAAGCAAAAGAGATTTTGCGTATGCGCGAATTGCTAGAAATCATGCTTGAGAAGCACTCAACTAAGACCAAAGAGCAAATCTCTGCAGATATCGAACGCGACAAGATCCTAACTTCTCAAGAAGCAGTTGAGTATGGACTTATCGACCAAGTTCTAACTTCTCGTAAAGCAAAGCCAACTGCGTAGGAATCATTAATCTAAAGTCTTACTTCGAACCAGGTGCGCTATTTTCCTATAGGAATTTTCGGCGCATCTGGTTTTCTAACTTACTCGTAACTCTTGGATCTGGCGCTTTTCCCATGGCGCTGGCGATTGTCATCATTGATGCTGGAGGAGATGCCACCTCTTTAGGCTTAATTCTCGCAGCAAGAATTTTAAGCGGTACGGCTCTGACTCTAGTTGGTGGCGTATGGGCAGATCGAATAAAACGAAAATACGTGATGATTGGCGCAGATGTGGGTCGAGCATTGTTGTTAATTATTTTAGTTTTTGTATCCGCGCCTGATATTCCTAGAGTTTGGATGGCGCTCATTGTCTTCTTGGTTGGCATTGGAGATGCATTTGGTGCGCCAGCTTCTGCTGCAATTATGAATGTAATCGTTCCAGAACATGTATTGCAACAGGCAAATGTAATCAGAGGAATTACAAGTCGTTTGGGGCAAATCATCGGACCTGCAATTGGTGGCGTAGTAGTGGCCTTAGTAGGAGCTAGATTAACTTTTGCTCTAACCGCAACAACATTTTTATTCGGCGCAGTGCTCTTATATGGAATTAAGGAAGAACGAGTTGCACGAATCGAAGATCGCGAACCCTTTATTCACGAATTCAAAGAGGGATTGCAGGTAGTAAAAGAGATGCCTTGGGTTGGTGCCATGATTTTGATGGCAACTTTTCAATTAATGGTTGTCTACTCAGCGGAAACTATTTTGCTACCCATAATTACAAAACGTGAATTTGAAACAAATTCTGTGCTAGCAGCGTCTATGGCGACCTTTGCAATTGGCGCGACAGTATCTTCCCTTTGGGCTCTAAAACTAAAGCCAAAGTATCCAGGACTGGTATCGCTTACAGTTTGGTCTGCATTTGCATTGATGCCATTAGCCTTAGCATTTCCGTTCTCACCAACATTTATCGTAATTGTTTATTTAATTGCCGGAATCTCCGTTGGGCCATGGGATGCCTATTGGCCAATCGCTTTGCAGCGAGAGGTTCCAAAAGAGAAGTTAGGCCGAGTGTTCGCTTTAGATCATGCAGGTTCTGCAGGAATGATTCCGCTTGGTTTAGCTCTGGTTGGTCCCGTAACAAGCTGGGTTGGCGAACGAAATTTCTTAATTTTTGCGGCAGCTTTTCATATTCTGGTTAATGTAATTGTTTATCGAGTGCCAGGCGTTAAAGAGATGAAGACTCCTACTCGTTCTGCTAAGAGCGAACAAGATTAAGCTCAATTATCAATACGCAAAGAGAGCTTAAGCAATAAAATTTCGCACATAACTTTCCCCTCAAGGAGACCAGAATGACCCGAATCGGCGAAGCCAACGAACTATTGAAATGTTCGTTCTGTGGCAAAACCCAGAAGCAAGTCAAGAAATTGATTGCGGGTCCTGGCGTTTATATCTGCGATGAATGTATCGAGCTTTGCAATGAGATCATTGTTGAAGAACTCTCAGAAGCAGCCGCAGCGGGTTTTGAAGAGCTACCAAAACCACACGAAATCTATGAATTCTTAGATAACTACGTGATTGGTCAACAGCGCGCAAAGAAATCTCTAGCGGTTGCGGTTTATAACCACTACAAGCGAGTTCAATCAGGCGATAACAAACGCGATGGGGCAGTCGAATTAGCAAAATCAAATATTTTGCTGTTGGGTCCAACAGGTTGCGGTAAGACTTTATTAGCTCAATCTCTTGCGCGTATGTTGAATGTGCCATTTGCAATTGCCGATGCAACAGCACTTACCGAAGCAGGTTACGTAGGCGAAGATGTCGAAAATATCTTGCTTAAACTTTTACAAGCGGCAGATTATGATGTTAAAAAGGCCGAAACAGGAATTATCTACATTGATGAAATCGATAAAGTTGCGCGTAAAGCCGAAAACCCATCAATCACTCGCGATGTTTCAGGTGAAGGCGTACAACAAGCACTACTAAAGATTCTCGAAGGAACTGTAGCTTCGGTACCACCACAAGGTGGCCGCAAGCATCCGCATCAAGAATTTATTCAAATCGATACTACCAATGTTCTATTTATTGTTGGTGGCGCATTTGCTGGTCTAGAAAAAATTGTTGAAGGCAGAGCAGGTAAATCTGGAGTAGGTTTCAACGCACCACTTCGTACTGCTGAAGATCGCGAAGCATCAGATGTTTTCGCTGACGTAATGCCAGAGGATCTATTGAAGTTTGGATTGATTCCAGAATTTATTGGACGTCTTCCAGTTATTACTTCGGTTTCTAACTTAGATAAGACAGCTTTAATTCAGATCCTTACTGAGCCTAAGAACGCTCTAGTTCGCCAATATCAGAAGCTATTTGAATTAGATGATGTTCAACTTGAATTTGATGCAGAGGCATTAGATGCAATTGCTGAGTTGGCTCTAAAGCGCGGCACCGGCGCACGTGGACTTCGCGCAATCATGGAACACGTATTGCTTGGCGTGATGTATGACATTCCTGGCCGCGAGGATGTAGAGAAAGTCATTGTTACGGCTGAATGTATTAATTCAGATGCGCAGCCAAAGATCGTTAATCGAAGCGGGGATTCGAAACGCGCTAAGCGTTCTGAAGAGAAAAGCGCCTAACTTTTTAATCTAGACTACGGCGCTATGACGCGTGAATTGCCAACAGGCTTTGTTCCTGCTGACATCGAAGGCCCGCTTTATAAGAAGTGGCTCGATGCTGGCTATTTCACCGCTGACGCGAAATCAGATAAACCGCCTTTCACGATTGTGATTCCGCCACCGAACGTAACTGGCGTATTGCATATGGGCCACGCACTTGATCACACACTTCAAGACACTTTAGTTCGCATGAAGCGAATGAAAGGCTTCGAAACTTTATGGCTACCTGGCATGGATCATGCCGGTATCGCAACTCAAAATGTTGTTGAACGTCAATTAGCTGCGCAAGGAAAATCACGCCACGATTTCGGTCGCGAAGAGTTTGTTAAGAAAGTTTGGGATTGGAAAGCAGAATCTGGCGGAGCAATCCTTGGTCAGATGAAGCGCCTTGGTGATTCGGTTGACTGGTCTCGTGAAGCATTCACGATGGATGACAATTTAACTCACGCCGTTCAAACAATATTTAAGCGCTTATACGAAGCTGAATTAATTTACCGCGCAGAGCGAATCATCAACTGGTGTACACGCTGTTTAACAGCACTTTCAGATATCGAAGTTGATCACCAAGATGTTGATGGCGAATTCGTACAAATTCGCTATGGTCGCGAAGATGACGAAAACCAAGTCTTTATTGCAACAACACGTCCTGAAACGATGCTTGGCGATGGAGCGGTGGCGGTAAATCCAAACGATGATCGCTACAAGCACATGATAGGTAAGACTGTTCGTCTTCCATACGTAGATCGCATGATTCCAATCATCGCTGATGAATTAGTTGATCCTGAGTTCGGTACTGGCGCAGTTAAGGTAACTGCAGCTCACGATCCAAATGACTTTGAAATGGGTCTTCGCCACAACGTTCCGATGATCATCATCATGAACGAACACGGCGTAATGGAAGGCACTGGCACCAAGTTCGACGGCATGGATCGTTTCGAAGCACGTCGCGCAGTGGTTGAAGAGCTTCGTAAAGACGGTTTACTTGGCTGGGAGAAGCGTCCTTACTCTCACAGCGTTGGACATTGTTCACGATGCCAGACAATCGTTGAGCCGCGCTTATCTCTGCAATGGTTCGTAAAAGTTGGACCTCTTGCAAAGGCTGCCGGTGATGCAGTTCGCAGTGGCAAAGTAAAGATTTCTCCAACGGAGATGGAACCACGTTACTTTGAGTGGGTCGACAACATGCACGATTGGTGTATCTCTCGCCAACTTTGGTGGGGACATCGAATTCCAGTTTGGTACGGCCCAGATGGTGAAGTAAAAGTTCTTGGACCAGATGAAGTTGCACCTGAAGGTTGGACTCAAGATGAAGATGTTCTAGATACCTGGTTCTCTTCTGCACTCTGGCCATTCTCAACTCTTGGTTGGCCAGATAACACAGATGATTTAAAGAAGTTCTATCCAAACTCAGTTCTTGTTACTGCCTATGACATTTTGTTCTTCTGGGTTGCGCGAATGATGATCTTCGGATTATTTGCAATGGATGGCAAGCAGCCATTCGACACCATTGTTTTGCATGGATTGGTTCGCGATCAATTCGGAAAGAAGATGTCTAAATCAAAAGGCAACGTAATTGATCCAATCGAATTTATGGATAAGTACGGATCAGATGCACTCCGATTCTCATTGGCGCGTGGTGCAAACCCTGGTGCAGATCAAGCTTTAGCGGAGGAGTGGGTAGGCGGAGCGCGTAACTTCGCAACCAAACTTTGGAATGCAACTCGCTTTGCATTGATGAATGGTGCAACTGTCGAAGGCCCGCTTCCAGAATTTAATTCCCTAAACGCAATTGATAAGTGGGTGCTTAGCCGCTTAAACGAAACTATTGCTGAAGCAGATAGATTGCTTGAGTCATTTGAATTCGCGAAAGCATCCGAATTGATTTACCACTTTGCGTGGGACGAACTTTGTGACTGGTACTTAGAACTTTCAAAGGAAGCATTCCAAAAGGGTGATGCTGCAGCAACCAAGCGCGTGCTCGGCCACGTATTGGATCAATTGCTTCGTTTGATGCACCCAATCATGCCTTTCATTACCGAAGAACTTTGGACCACGTTAACTGGCCAAGAATCATTGGTAATCGCTGCTTGGCCGGTTGCGGACTTAAAGAGCATTGATAAATCAGCGGAAAAAATTGTGGCTCAATTGCAAGAAGTAATTACTGAAATTCGCCGTTTCCGTAACGATCAAGGTATCAAAACTAGTCAGAAGATTCCTGGTCGCCTAGTTGTTCCCGCTGATCTTGCGCCATATGCAGCTGGCGCAGAGTTCCTATTAAAGATGGAGAATGGTGGATTTACGCCGTCGGCTAAATTAGAAATTGGCGCGATTCGCGCCGAGTTCGATTTAACAGGATCTATCGACGTAGTTGCAGAGCGTGCACGTTTGAGCAAGGACTTAGCAACTGCCGAAAAGGATCGCGCAACTGCAACTGCAAAGCTTGGCAATGAAGGCTTTATGGCTAAAGCACCAGAAAACGTAGTTGTAGAAATCCGTGAACGTTTGGCGAAGTGCGATCAAGATATCGAACGCATTAAGGCACAACTAGCTTCGTTGCCAGCATGATTTCACCAGAAGATAAAGAGCGTTTAGTTGCAATTGAAAACGCGCTTCTTGCGCGTTGGCCAGAGACCCGAATTCAGCCATCACTAGATCGCATTTCGCTACTTTGTGACGCACTCGGCTCACCGCAACTTTCTTATCCAACAATTCACATTGGCGGAACCAATGGCAAGACTTCGACAACAAGATTTATTGATTCATTGCTATTTGCGCACGGATTACGCACTGGTCGTTTCACCAGTCCACACTTAGAAGATTTTCGTGAACGCATATGTATCAATGGAGAGATGATTGGTGCTGAAGAATTAATTTTTAACTACAACGACATTGCGGCTTACTTTGATTTTGTCGATTCAAAATTACCTAATCCAATATCATTCTTTGAAGCTGTAACTGGCTTGGCGATGGCTGCATTCTCAGAACACCCGGTAGATGTTGGTATTTTTGAAGTTGGAATGGGTGGTCAATGGGATGCTACAAATATTATTAAGCCGACTGTAACTGTAATTACGTCTATCGGCATGGACC
>VEQG01000052.1 GCA_018883345.1 Candidatus Nanopelagicaceae bacterium | reverse complement strand
CCGCAGATCGAGCTGTCACTTCTAATACAAAATATTCAAGGAGCTTTAACTGCTTCTTTCTTAATAATTTACAATGACTTAGCTTCATTTAATCAGCATAACATTTATGCTAATCTACTACAGCCCCAAATATATTCTTTTAGGGTCTTAGGAAGCAAAGCACTTGTTAAAGTGTGATAACTTCCTGAAATGGTTAATAAAAATAGATACTACAGTCGTTCTAAAATCACAGAGGCTAAATTCAGACAGCTTGTGCGCTGTTTTGCCCTGGATTTTACCGCCAGCAGTACCGCCGAATTGATGGGTATTTCGGTGCGATCCGTGAATACGATTTACCTCAAGATTCGTCAACGATTGGCAGAATCCTGTGAGCAAGACTCTCCGCTGCAAGGTGCGGTAGAAGTGGATGAATCTTACTTTGGTGCGCATCGTGTCAGAGGTAAACGTGGACGAGGTGCTTACGGCAAAACCATTGTGTTTGGCTTGCTTAAACGCCACGGCAAGGTGTATACGGAAATCGTGCCAGATTGTTCCAGAACTACGCTGCAAGGCATTATCAGGGGTCGTGTTGAGCCACATACGGTGATTCATTCTGATGGCTGGCGTGGTTATGATGGTCTGGTTGATATTGGCTTTGACAAGCACTTTCGGGTGCATCATGGTGAAAATGAATTTGCCAATGGGGATAGGCATATCAACGGCATTGAGTCCTTTTGGAGCTATACCAAACGGCGCATGGCAAAGTTTAACGGTATACCTAAGCATACGTTCTATTTGCACCTGAAAGAGACTGAATATAGATTTAATCATCGCCGTGATAACATTTACCTTGAGATACTTAAACTTTTACGAAATAAACCACTTTAGCTTCCTAAGACCCAAAATTTTATAGTTTTTGTAAAATTCCCAATCCTAAAGCCACACCAAAGCCGTTCACATCGCTTTGCACTGCGCCCAATCCACCTTTACAGTTGACGCTGGCTAAGTCTACATGCAGCCAAGGCGTATCATGTTCGATGAATTTGCTTAAAAAGCGTGCGGCAAGGATGTGATCGGCATCACTGTCCATGGTGCATTGCTTGATGTCGGCAATGTGACTATCCAAATCGCTGTCATAATCTTCTGCGAACGGGAAAGCTACGACGCGCTCCCCAATCGCGTTGCCTGCTTGGATAGCTTGTTGAGCCAATGCTTCACGGTTGCTGATGATGCCACTCATGCGGTTACCTAGCGCGGTCTGCATGCTGCCGGTAAGGGTGGCAAAATCTATCATCAAGTCTGGTTTTTGGCGGCTGGCAAGCGTCAGTGTGTCTGCCAGTACCATGCGACCTTCGGCATCGGTATGAACGATCTCGATGCTCGTACCGTTAAGCGCAGTGACGACATCATTCTGTTTGTAAGCGAGTGGACTGATATGGTTCTGCGCAATCGCCAGCCAACAATCAATTTTAACGGGTAACTGCATCTGTGTTGCAGCCAGCAAAATACCAATTGCGACTGCGCTGCCGTTCATGTCTTCATGCATGTTTTGCATGTATTTGGCTGGTTTGAGGTTGTGTCCGCCGGTGTCAAAACATATGCCTTTACCGACCAAGGCAATCTGTTTTTTTGCCTCTTTTGGCATGTAGCTTAAACGCACAATTGCAGCATCTTGCGGGTTGCTACCTTGTCCCACAGCATAAAATGCTCCTGCACCCATTGTTTTAAGTGTTGGCATGTCAAATTCTTCCCATGCCCAGTTGCGTTCGATTGCTAACGCCTTGATTTTTTGTCGATATTGGCTTGGGTCCAGCGCATTGGGTGGGGTCATGGTAAGCGTGCGGCATAGCGTGTTTCCAGCTACTTTTGCTTCGATTTCGGTTGTGTTCTCAATAGATGTGCCATAAAGGTAAATCTCTTTGAGCGCGCTTGGCTTGTGCTCTTTTTTGTGGCTAGGTAAGGTGGACGCATTCACACAGACAACATAATAGGCATGGCTTGCATTTTCGGAATTATTGCCATAAAAGCAAATGACCAGTTTTTCAGGATGT
>VEQG01000034.1 GCA_018883345.1 Candidatus Nanopelagicaceae bacterium | reverse complement strand
AATCACAAGCACTGTTCCGTCAGATTTGGTAGCGACAATCGCGGCATCAGTTACCGGCAGTAACGGTGGGCAATCGATAATTACGTATTCAAATTGCTTACGGAGCATGGCTAAAACTTGATCAAATTTATGGGAACCCAAGAGCTCTGAAGGGTTTGGTGGTACTTTTCCAGAAAGCAGGACTTTTAACCCTGTTTTATGCTCAGTTTGAAGAATTGATTTTAGCGAAGCAGGGGTCAATTGCTTTTGTCCACTAATTAATTCGGTAATTCCTGGATCCATGGCCGACATTTCTAGATAGATAGGAATTTTCGGACGTCTTAGATCTGTTTCGACCAGTACGGTTTTGGCACCAGCTTGAGCAAGCGAGAGCGCAAGATTTATGGCGCTTGTGGATTTGCCTTCGCCAGGTAGCGCCGAAGTAAATGAGATTACTTGCGGATGTGAATCAGGATTTAGAAATTGCAGATTTGTGCGCAATGTTCTGAATGATTCGGTGCGCGCTGCATATCTTCCAACTTGAGTGATGAGAGGCTTTTCATCTGCCATGTTGTCGAAGCCAATCGCAGCAAGCAGCGGGGTGCCATCTAAGTCGTCTTCGTTCTTGACTGTGTTGTCTAACAATTTTCTCAAGCTAGCGATGCCGATTCCGGCGCCAAGTCCTAGGAGTAGCCCAAGCGCAAAATTAATAGATTTCTTTGGTGCAGAGGGCGCGCCTGCTGGGATTGCGCGTTTCACCGTTGAAACCTTTACAGGTGAATCCACGCCGATACCGTGCAACTCTAGTTCGCTAACTGTCAAAGCAAATTGATCTGCCACTGCATTAGCGATATCTGATGCTCTCTGTGGGTCGATATCGGTAACCGTAAGTCGAATCAAAACTGTATCTAAAGGTGCTGAAGCAACAATCGCTTTACTTAGTTCTTCTGGAGTGGTGTTTAGATCTAATTGTTGAATGACCGGTTCTAACGTCATCGGGCTGTTGACGATTTGTGCGTAAGACTTTACTCGTTGCTGCGAGAAAGATCCGCCCGTTGCAAGCGCAGAAATATCTAATGTAGATGCAGGTGTAGAAACAAATATTTCTGCTTGAGATTGATAAGTGGGGGTAGTCGTAAAATTTATGACGAGCGCAGCCAGTAACCCAAGAACGGTTGTCGCGATTATTACGATTCGATTTTGGACAATCAGGCGCCAGTATTGGATCAGTTCCAAGCGGCGCCCCTTTCGCGATATGACCTCAAGAGAGGTTTACATAAGGCATAAGCGTAGATAAAAGGGGCAAAGAGGGCGATAGGCGATTTATGGCATGCTCGGTTTTTACTGAGGCGCTGCGGATTTTCTGCGCTGTAAAACCCGAACTATTAAAGTGCCGACTCCAACGCTGACTACATTAGAGAAAAAGTCCACCGGATCGCTTACTCGACCTGGGATGACCCACTGAACGAGCTCAATGAGGGCTGATAAGGCTGATCCTGTGAACAAGATGGCTTTTAACGAAATTTTGCTTGAAAAGGCATGAACGATGATGGGAAAAGGCGTGAGCATGAAGTAATTACCGATGGCAACTGTATTGGTATCGGCATAGAGAATTTTGTAGAAGAAATTGGCGTGAGTTCGTAGATACTCAGCGATCTGAAATGGATCACCCGTTTCCAAAATTGGACGTGGAAAGAGGACGAAGAGCGAAAGCACTGCCAAATAGAGTAATAGCGTAATTCCCGCAATATCTCGTTTTCGCAATTGCCTCTCCTTTCGCGTCACCAAGTAACCTTAACTTATGCGCATCGTCACGGTCTGCCGTATGAATCAGGCACGCTCACCATTTGCGCAGGCAGTGCTTGAACGTAATTTTCCAGAGGATCACATTTCGTCGACTGGCGTTGTGGCTGTTGGTGGTTTTTCAGTTCCGGATGCAGTAAGAGAAACCGCATCGCGTTGGGGAGTTCCGATTACTCAGATTCAATCGCGAGCATTGAGCGATGTAGCACCGGAAATTATGAGTGCAGATCTAGTAATTACGGCAGAGAAATCACAAATCAATGCCATTCGTAATCTTGGATACAAAGGTCTCATTCGAAATTACGAGGAGATTGTAGAAGACCCTGATTTCGTACCAATGGATCCAGTTGGACTAATTCCAGATGCGATGAGCCGAGAACTAGGAAAAGTTGGAGCGCTCACGCTTCGCGCTGCAATCGAAGCGAAAGGCTTTGAACATCAGAACAATATTCATGTCGTAATTCCGCACGGTGTCAGCGATATGGCGCTAGCGCTTGCTAATGCGCAGATGTCACGACTTGCTGAAAATGCGATTTTGATTGATTGCGATTTACGAGCCCCATTAATTCATGAAATTGAAGATCTTGGTTTGGAACGCTTTTTTTTCGACATTGACCAGATCGATTCGATGGATCTGACTCCGATCACTTCGCAACAGATACTTACGCATCCGCGGCAAGTAGATTTTCCAGAAAAGTACTTCCTCTCACCTGCTTGGCGCGAATGGATCCAACGTTTAGCAGACCGATCACCTGTAGTTCTGATTACCGCCCCTCGCCATTCGCAAGCTCGACGATTAGCAGATTCATATCTTGCTTCATATATGGCAGATGAATTTTCGGTGATTTCTGCATGATTCGGAAAATTTCAGTTGCAATGCTTGTGATTGCTCTTGTTTTTGGAAGTTTTTTGGGTTATTCAACTTTTTCTAGCATAAATGCGGCAAAGTCACTCCTGGCTCAAATAAATTCAGGAAATTTAAATGGCGCCATTCAAAGCAGTCAAAATCTGGCGGAAAAGTATTCAAAGATTCAAAATCTCTTAAATCTCCCAATCGTCAAACAAGGCATGCAAATTACCGGCTTGGACTTTTCCGATAATCAAGGTGAATACCAGGCGTTAATAAAGGCCGCTCCTCTGATGGCAGGCGTGTCGAAAAGTCAGAGGTATCTGGTTGCATTTCAAAATACCGCAGAAGCTAGAGGAACTGGCGGAATATTAGGCGCGTTCGCAATTCTTAAGTTTAATAAGGGAAATTTCACGATTGAACAATCCGGATCAAATGCTGCCTTAGCTTCCTTGAAAGAGATTCCGGTACCTGTAACTTCAGAATTTTTGAATCTTTATGGACAGAACCCGGCCATTTTGCAAAATTCGAATCTATCTCCTCACTTTCCTTATGGCGCGGAAATTTGGATGGGACTATGGAAACGACAGACTGGAGAAGATTTAGATGGAGTGATTGCGGTTGACCCAACTTCTTTGAGTTATGTTTTGAAGGCAACAGGACCGATAACTGTTCGAGGAAAAAGAATTGATAGTGAAAATTTAGTTCAAGAGACGCTAAAAGATGCTTATAAGAGATATGAATATGACAATAAAGCAAGGAAGCAATACTTAGTAGATATTATTGATGCGACAGCCCAGAAGTTGATGACCGGACAATTCTCTAAAATAAAAATTGCAAAAGCGCTAAATCGAGGCGTTACTGAAAGTCGAATACTTATATATTCGCGTGAACCAGCGGCAGAAGAGCTGTTATCTGGCACGAAATTTGGCAGTTATCTATCTGAGTCTTTAAATAATGAATATCGAGTGGTGATTCAGAATATTGATGCAAGCAAATTAGATTATTACCTACAAAAAGATGTAGAGATTAAATCTACTTCTTGCAAGAAACCTAACAAGACTACGGTTAGCGTGGTTGTAACAAATACTTTAAAGAGCGGTAAAGGTTTGCCAGCTTATGTTTTAACTAGAGCCGACAAAGGAAAACCTGCTGATCTTGTGACTGGACAACACCGATTTAAAGTATTCATTTACGGGCCGGTTGGAAGCGCGATAGTCAGCGCTTGGAGAGAGAATTTATCCTATGGAATAGGTGGCCAAGCTAAGGAACGAATGCGTCCGGTTATGGTCATGGAGGTTGATTTAAAGCCACTAGAGAGCGAAAAATTACAAGTTAACTTTGCTGGCGGAAATGGAGTTATAAAATACGTTGACCAGCCGTTGGTATTACCAACGAACTTAAAGATCAAAGGTGGTTGTTGATGAAATCAATTTTGATTTCTAATTCAATTACCAGAACTTTGGTTGTGGTACTAACACTTTCGCTTGCGTTTACTGCATTACCGATTGCCAATGTTCAGGCAGCGGAAGTTTGCCAAGGTCCGGCTGCATATCCTCCAGATTTGCCTGATTGCTTAGATCCAGTGGTAGTTGCAAAGCAAGAGGCAGATGCGAAAGCGGCCGCAGATGCCTCAGCTGCAGCATCGGCATCAGCGAAAGCTGCAGCTGAGCTAGATGAACAGAAAAAAATTGCCGAATTAATCGCGAAAGATATTGCGGCAGCGGCAGCTGCTGCCAAGGACGCTGCAGATAAAGCGGCGGCGGAACAGAAAGCAGCTGACGATGCCAAGAAAGCTGCAGCAGCTGCGCAAGCCGCAGCAGAGAGCAAATTAGCTGAAGCCAGAGCTGCTGCCGAAGCCGCCGCAAAAAAAGTTGCAGAAGAAACAGCGGCTCGTCAGAAAGCGATAAATGACGCATTAGCGGCAGCGGCAGCAAAGGCAGCTGAAGTTGCTGCAAAACAAGCAGCGGCAGAGGCGGCGGCTCGCGAATTCGCTGCTAAACAGGCTGAGATTCAAAAAGAAATTGATGCAAAAGTTGCGGCGCAAGCAGCTGCACAAAAGCTCGCAGATGATAAGAAAGCTGCGGCGGATGCGGCAAAGGCAGCAGCGGATGCGGCGGCGGCATCAATTGCCGCATTCGTGGAAGAAGCTAATGCAAAAGCAGCTGCGGCAAATGCATCAGAATCCGCAGCAGCAAATGCGAAAACACTTTATGAAAATTCACTTGCTTCCGCAAGCTTAACTGCAAACAAGATTGATAAATTTGAATTAGATGCGCATGATGATGTCCAATTATCAGAAATAACTTTTACTTTTGATTCGAAATATTTGAAAATCGCGCCACCTGCTGCAAATTTAACAACATCAGAACTTTACAATTTATGGAAAGCAGCGGAGGCTAAAGCAGCCTCAGATGCGGCGGCGGCAAAAGCGGCTGAAGATGCTGCCGCTGCCAAAGAAGCATCTATCGCTGCAATTTTGGAAGCATCAAGAAAAGCTGCAAATGAAGCTGCGCTTGCAGAAGCCGCAAGGCAAGACGCGATCGCAGCTAAAGCGGCTGCAGATCAAAAACTCGCAAACGAAAGAAAGATTGCGGCAGATGCGGCAAAGGCAGCAGCAGATGCCCTAGCAGAGAAAGTAAGACTTAAACAATCGCGGCAAATGAAGCGGCAGCTAAGTTAAGAATTGAAAATGAGGCAAAGATTGCGGCTAATGCACTGAAGAAAGCTGAGGCAGATCAACTTGCAGCTGCAGCAGCCGCGGCAGTTGCAGCTGCAGCAGCTGCGGTTGCGGATTCGAAAGCAAATGCTTTGAATCAAGCTGCAGATGCTCTCCAAGGAGCGGCTGAAAGTGGTGGCGATGCAGTTGCTGCAGCTGCTGCAGCTCAGGCGGCCCTAAATAGAGCGGCTACAGCTTCGCAGGCTGCAGCTGATGCAGCGGCATCACAGGCACGTGAGGCTAGCGCTGCGCAGGCTGCCGCTGCTAGCGCACTTGCCGCCCAGATCGCGGCGCAAGAGGCTGCTGCAAGAGCGGCGCAAGAAGCACAAGCCGCAGCTGAAGCCGCAGCAGCGGCGGCCGCAGCACAAGCCGCAGCACAAGCCGCAGCAGCGGCAGCCCGTGCAGCGGCAGCTAATAACAATGGCGGATCTTCAATAGTTAGAAGAACGACCACAAAGAGCCCTGAAGAAAATGCGCAGGCGAAAGCCGCTGCCGATGCCAAAGCAAAAGCTGATCTGGAAGCGAAAGCCAAAGCTGATGCAGAAGCAGCTAAGGCAAGAGCGGATGAGGCCGCGCGCATTCTAAAAATGTTTGAAGAGCAGGCAGCTAAAGAGAAAGCAGAAGCAGAAGCCGCAAAAGCTAAAGCAGAGGCTGAAAGACTGGCAGCGGAGAAATTACAGGAAGAGAAGATTGCAGCCGAGAAAAAGGCAGCAGAGGCAAAGATTGAAGCTGAACGCCTTGCGCAACAAATACTTAATGAGAAAAAGAATGCCTTGGCCAAAGCTGAAGCTGCCAAAAAGGCTGCGCAAGCAAAAGCAAATAAAGAGATCGCCAGCGCTCAAGCAAAAATCAATGCAACTGCAAACGCCCTTAATAAGAGCGTCGCAACGCAACAAACTATTACTAAAACCAGTACCCTAAATGTTGAAGATGCCAAAAAAGCTTTAGAGTCAATCTCTGCAAAAGTGAAGGCAGCGGCAGCTACGTCTCAAACAAAAGCTGCAGAAGTTAAAGCTGCTAATCAACAGATAAGTACTTTAAAGAACAAAGAAACAACTCAATCCCAGACTGAAAAAGCCATTGCTGCTCGCATAGAAAGTACTTCTAAGACTTTAGAAGCAGCACAGAAGGCTTATGATGAACTTAAAGCAAAAGTTACTGCACTTCAAATAAAATATAATAATGCCAAAACTAAAGCAAACAAAGCGGCGCTAGCTGCACAATTAGCTGAACGTAAAGCTGCTTTAAGTAAAGCCCTTGCAGACAAAGCATTGGCTGCATACAACCAAGCAAAAAAATCGGGAAAACTACTCGCGACTGGTTATTCAGAAGTAACAGTCGAATCTGCTGACCTACTAGCTGCCTCTGAAACAGATCAGCTAAAGAAATTAGCTGAAGAAGCACTCAAACAGTATGAAGCAGATTTAAAGGCAGCGGCAGAGGCTCGCGCCCAGGCAGAAAAGGCAGCCGAAGAATTTAACATTAATCAAGATAAATTGAAGTCAACAGTACAGACTACAAAAACATATGAAGCTCAAATCAATGACGCGCAGAAAAGATTAGATGCGCAGAAAAAGATCTTGCGTGATGCAGTGGCAAAAAAGGAAGAAATCAAAAAATTAATCTCTGAAGCGCAAGTAGTGCTCAATCAAAAGAAAGTTGAACTCAATCAGACAGAGATTGAAAAATCAGATTTTACAAATGAAGCACGCAAAGCGAGCGAATCCTTAAGTTCAAATATTGAGCTTTATAAGTCCAATCAAGAACTGATTGAATCGACCAATGCCGCTATAGATGCGCTTGAAGTTTCTATTGAAGATATTCAAGCGGCAAAGACTTCGCTTGATGAATTCAACGCAAGCGATAGCAAAAATCTCTTCACTAGAAATGTTCCAATAATTGGTGCTTTGGTGCTGTTCTCGACATTCTTTATTTTTAAAATTTCAGCGATAAAGCGAAGAAGGCGTCTCGGTGCTACCCAAATTGACTTAGCTACTGAGCGTACTCCTGACGATTTTGATGTTGACATAAAGAAAAGACGTACCGGTGTTGAAACCACACAGGCGGATAGAGAATTTGAAGAATTTTTAATTAATATGCGAAAGCAAAATGTTAGATTACTAGCTGAGATAAAAGATAATTTTGGAGAATTCCAGATAAATGATTCTTCGTCAAATGATTCTAGACGTGTGACCTCAAAATTAGCTTCTAAATCAAAGCCTAAAAAGAAAACGTCGGTTAATACTAAGAAAGTAGTGAAAAAACCTACAAAAAAGTCTGACCATAAAACGAAAAAGAATGCTCCTTTAAAGTCAACACCAAAAAAACCGAAAAAATAGCGTCTCTATTTAACCCAATTAATTATTAATAAGCCTTTGATTCTGTTTGATAGTCGAGCAACTATTTCCGCTTCAACTTCGCTAAATCGCGTCTGATTTCTCGTTTGACCTTCTTGTGCTGTCGATCGCTTTTGGAAGTGAAGGCCCATTTCATGATTGGCACAAAAATTAAAGCAATGATCAGGAAGGCGCCAAGGCTCTTTAAGTAAAGCTCGTAATCACTTCCTGCATACACCCGCAAAGTTTACGCCTTAAAAATGTGAACCATCTACGGCTAGATCCGAAGTTAATGCGGATTGCCTAGCTTTTTGCCATGCTCTCTCAGTGAATCCAATTTTGGCAGTGCTAGCAGGCTTAATTGCAAGCGCTGCTTTCCACCCAATTGATTTCTGGCCAGCCATCTTTTTTGGCATCGGAATCCTTTATAAACTCAATATTAATCAGCCTATCAAAAAGCGCTTAGCCATTAATCTGTGCTTCGGAATTGGTTTTCAGATTTTTACACTCTATTGGGTGGGCACTTACGTTGGTTCTTTGGCATGGGTTGCTTTAGTCCTAATGCAAAGCACATTCTTTTTGGCCTTAAGTTTTGCAAGAAGACCGATTGAATTTGCGATTAGTTGGATTTTGGTTGAATTTATTTTGCGTTCATTCCCCTTTGGCGGTTTCGGTTGGAGCAGAATTGGATATGCACTTACAGAATCACCATTAAATTCGATTTATCCATTAGTTGGAATAGTTGGTGTTGCTTTTCTTGTAGTTTGGATATCCGGTGAATTAGCTAATAAAGACGTGAAGAAATCAATTTCACTAGGTATCGCAATAACGCTTCTCTCTCTAATTCCAGTGAATATTTCCAAAGGAGAGACAATTGATATCGCACTGGTTCAAGGTGGGCAAAGCGAAAAACTAGACAACACCTTTGAAAATGCGGAAAACGCACTTGAAAGACATTTTGAAGTTACCAACTCTATTAGGCAAGAAAATCTAGATTTAGTGATTTGGCCTGAAAATGCTATTGCTCATGATCCAGTGGTTCGAAAATCCACTAGAACTAGACTCGAGGCAGAAATATCTAGACTTTCATCGCCAATCTTGGTAAATGGAAATCTGGCTGACGGCACCAATGGCTCTTTTCTA
>VEQG01000051.1 GCA_018883345.1 Candidatus Nanopelagicaceae bacterium | reverse complement strand
CCCCAAATCCGATCAATGATTTGAATACGAGTAAGTACGCGCCCAGCATTACGCATTAAGAATTCCAGCAATTCAAATTCTTTGAGCGGTAGCGCAATGTTTTCACCTTTGAAAGTCACAATATGGCGATCAGCATCTAATTTGATTTCGCCTACTTGCACAGTAGCTGTTTCGCCCTCATCCAATACAAAGTCATTTCTTCGACGCATTACTGCCTTAATACGCGCCAATAACTCGCGGGAGGAATATGGCTTGGTGACGTAATCGTCCGCGCCAAGTTCGAGCCCAACCACAGTATCAACTTCATCGTCTTTTGCAGTTAGCATGATGATTGGCACCATTGAGTGGCTTCTGATCTCTTTGCAGACGTCGGTTCCCGACATTCCAGGTAGCATTAAATCTAAAAGAATTAAATCTGCGCCGCTCTTATTGAATTTAGTTATGGCGTCATTGCCAGTTGCAGCAACTTCAACGGAATAACCCTCTTTACCTAAAAGAAATGAAAGTGGTTCAGAGAATGATTGTTCGTCTTCTACAACCAGAATTTTGGTCATTATTGCTCTTCCTTGACTGAGTTAATCGGTAGCTGAACTGTAAAGGTACTTCCGGTGCCAGGAGCGCTCCAAACATGAATATCGCCACCGTGATTTGAAATCACATGTTTGACTATAGATAATCCCAAACCGGTACCACCAGTATCTCTTGAACGCGCCGAATCTACTCGGTAAAAACGTTCAAAGATTCGATCTAAATCTGTCTCTGCAATTCCGACGCCTTGGTCAGTGATTGCAATTTCAGCAATATCATCATTCTGCTTTAGTAATACATTTACGGTAGTTTGCTCTGGCGAATAATTGATGGCATTTTCAATTAAATTGCTGATCGCCATAACTAATTGTTTGCGGTCACCAAAAAATTCAATATCCTGGTCACAGACAAAATTAATTTGAACCTGACGCTTTTCAGCACGTACTTTTGATTGATATATCGCCTCTTCAATAATCTTCTTCAATGAAACAATTTCGGAATTCTGCATTGTGTTCTGATTTTGAATTCTAGAAAGATCGATAATTTCTTGGACTAAATGTGAAAGTCTGGTGGCTTCAATTTTCATGCGCTCTGAGAAATTTTTCACTAACTCTGGATCATCGCTACCTTCTGCGATAGCTTCAGCAAGAATCGAGATGCCACCGATTGGAGTTTTAAGTTCGTGAGAAATGTTGGCAACAAAATCTCTGCGCACTGCATCTAAGCGGCGCGCTTCTGAATCATCAAAAATTAATACCGCAACAATGCCATCCAGCCCCAGTTTAGAGATTCGCACTCGGCGTTCATGAAATCCATTGGTTAACGAACCGCGTGGAATTGCCACTTCCGTCTCAATATATTCACTCTTCTTACGAGAATTTCTAATTAATTTGCGAATAATTTCAGAAGTGATGCGTTCGCCTTTTACTAAGCCGATGTTGGTAACAGACTCACTCGAAGTTAATACATTGTCTTCAGCATCAACCAGAATGTAATCAGCATCCGTTAACTCAAGGAGATCAATTATTTTTCTATCAACTATGGATGGCTTCAAAGTTGGAGTTACAAATTGTTCAGGCGCAAGGGGAGCACGGCGATACACAAGGAAATCGTAAAAGTCTCGAAGCCAGCCCATAGGCCAATTATCGGTTAAAACTGAAGGCTTCATAATCTGTTAATGCTCTGTTCACTTACCTAACGGGAATTCATTGCCTCTCAGAGTAAACTCGCCCCATGCGTAATGCTTTTCAAGAAGAGCTTGATTCAATTCATGACACCTTAGTAAGAATGGGCTTACTGGTTGAGGACTCGATGTCCGAAGCGACTAAAGCACTGCTACAACCAAACCTTGAGATTGCTGAAAAGGTCATCAAAAACGATGATGTGATTGATGATATGCAGCACGAACTCGATGCGCGCACCATGATGATCATCGCTCGCCAATCTCCGGTAGCTGGCGATCTCAGAACTTTGGTTACTTCACTTCGTATGTCTGCAGATTTAGAGCGCATGGGCGATATGGCACATCACAT
>VEQG01000002.1 GCA_018883345.1 Candidatus Nanopelagicaceae bacterium | reverse complement strand
TCGCACCCTCGACCCCACTCAGATGCTTAGGCTTTCCAAGGAATATTCCGACCACATTATTTTCAGCGATAATATTTTCAAGGTTGTTAAATAGCGATTTATCATTCTTTAACGTGGTTAAGGGTGTCGCTACCAGCCCTTCGTTGTCGCAAATGGCCAAACCAACTCTTACCTGGCCGTAATCGATTCCCAGTCGGCGGCCGAAAGACATCAGTTGGCTAGCGCCTTTTCAATTGCGATAAGCGCGTTAGGAATTTCAGAGATATTCACTCCGCCACCTTGTGCGAAATCATCCTTACCGCCGCCACCACCACCAAGTACGCCAGATGCAATCTTTACAAGTGCTCCAGCTTTTGCACCTTTGCTGCGAGGAAGCTCCGAAGTTGCTACAACAATTATTGGTTTGTCCGATGCGACGCTCGCAAGCGCAACTACAGATTCACCTAAGCGATTCTTGATATCCAGCGCCATTGTTCGCAAATCTTCAACACCAATTCCATCCCCAATCTGGGCAGCCAGGAATTTAAATTCACCAACTTGTTTAGCTGTTTCAAGTAAACCTGAAACTTGAGCCAAAGCTTGCTGAGATCTAACTTGTCCAAGTTCTTTCTCGACATCCTTCAATTTGGCTATTAGATCAGCGATACGTTCCGGCAACTCTTCAGATTTAGCGCCCTTAATCAAATCTGTTAATTGATTAACCAAAACATGTTCTCGCGCAAGGAATTTATAAGCATCAGCACCAACTAAAGCTTCAACTCTTCTTACACCTGCGCCGATCGATGACTCCGAAAGCAATTTAACAACACCTAATTGACCAGTGCGAGCAACATGTGTGCCTCCACATAGTTCACGCGCCCAATCACCAACGCTGACTACACGAACTCGATCGCCATACTTCTCTCCAAAGAGCGCCATTGCGCCTAGTTTTTTCGCATCATCTTGGCTCATGATTTCAGCGGTAACTTCCCAATCTTCAAGTAATAATGAATTGACTCGTGCTTCAACGTCATTTAATACTGAAGCTGGCACCGCTCCGGTTGAAGGAAAATCGAATCGGAAACGTCCTGGTGAATTTTCGGATCCTGCTTGCGTTGCGGTTTCACCAAGAATTTCACGGAAAGCTTTATGCACCATATGAGTTGCGCTATGTGCACGTGAAATTGCTCTTCTACGTTCTAAATCGATGGTAGCGAGGACTTCATTTCCCACCTCTACCGAACCAACAATCACTCGACCTCGGTGAATGCTTAAAGAAGGAACTGGCGCTTGAACATCGTCAATTTGTATTTTGGTTCCATTGGCAAGCGTTATCAAACCGCCGTCAGCTAATTGTCCGCCGCCTTCGGCGTAAAAAGGAGTGCGATCAAGCACTATCTCAATCTCATCCCCTTCGGATGCTGACATTGAGCTCTTACCGTCAACTAAAAGTCCGCGCACCTTTGCTTCGGATTCAGTTGATGCATAACCAATGAATTCAGAGAGGCCGCTTTCATCAGCAATCTTTCGATATTCAGTTAAATCTGTATGTCCGCTTTTCTTTGCTTTGGAGTCTGCTTTGGCTCGATCCTTCTGCTCTTTCATTAATCGGCGGAAACCATCAGCGTCTACTTCAAGACCCTGTTCGGTAGCCATTTCCAAAGTTAAATCAATCGGAAAACCGTAAGTATCGTGCAACTTAAAGGCAGCATCGCCTGAAAGAACTTTTCCGCCGCTGCCTTTGATTTCATTAGCTGCGGTGTCAAAAATTTGGGTTCCAGATTTCAGAGTTTGCAAGAACGATTCTTCTTCAGCAATTGCAACCTTTTGGATACGAATTTGATCCGTTACCAACTCTGGATACTGAGGACCCATAGCTTTGATCGAGGCGTCAATTAATTCTTTGATGATCGGTTCTTGAGAGCCAAGCAGACGCATATTTCTGATTGTTCGACGCATCATTCTGCGAAGTACATAGCCGCGCCCTTCATTACCTGGGGTAACGCCATCGCAAATAAGCATCGCAGCAGTGCGAGCGTGGTCAGCAATAACACGAAGTGAGATGTCGCTCTTAGCAGCAGAGCCATATTTGATACCGGTTAAATCCACGGCCTTATCAAGAATAATTTTGGTGGTATCGATTTCATAAATATTCTCAACACCTTGCAAAATTGCCGCCATGCGTTCTAAACCTAGACCAGTATCAATATTCTTATTTGGCAGTTCTCCGAGAATTGGATAATCAGTTTTACCGGCACCAGCTCCGCGCTCGAACTGCATGAAAACTAAATTCCATACCTCTAAGTAACGCTCTTCGTCTGCAATCGGTCCACCATCACGGCCATATTCTGGTCCGCGATCGTAATAAATCTCTGAACAAGGTCCACATGGTCCGGGAACGCCCATAGACCAGTAGTTATCGTTCATGTCGCGTCGTTGTATGCGCTCTTTAGGTACACCTATTTTCTTATGCCAAATATCAGCTGCCTCATCATCGTCTTCGTAAACTGTTACCCAAAGACGGCTTTCGGGAAATCCATAACCGCCATCAATTACAGGACGAGTAAGCAAATCCCAAGCTAGCGATATCGCACCCTCTTTGAAGTAATCTCCAAACGAAAAGTTGCCGCACATTTGGAAGAAAGAAGCATGACGAGTGGTTTTTCCAACTTCATCGATATCTAAAGTTCTGACGCATTTTTGTACCGAGGTGGCTCGCTTGTATGGAGGCGTAACCTCGCCAAGGAAGAATGGCTTAAAAGGAACCATGCCAGCGTTTACTAACAACAAGTTTGGATCATCTGCAATTAGTGATGCAGAGGGAACAACTACGTGAGGTAAATTCTCTCGATTGCCAGACTCAAAAAAGCGCAACCATCGTGCGCGAATATCGGCGGATTCCAATTATTTTCTCTTTCCGCGTTTCTTGGATGCTGATGCGGCCGATGCAATCAGGCCGAGAGTCTTGACTGCTGGGCCACCTTTATCCACAAATGATTCGGTAGCTCCGGTGATTTTGTCAGACATGGTTTCGATATTCTTGGAAATCTTGTTAATGCTCTCAAGCGGACCGTTTACTAGTTCGACGGTACGAGTAGATTCTTTAATCAATGGCGAAGTTTCGTCGGTAAAGGTCTTAAGTGACACCTTAGCTTCGTCGATTAGGCGACCTAGCCTAATCACGGCATATCCGATAGCTACTGCAATTACTAGCAAAGAACATGCCGCGATGATTGTCGCAATTCCACCTGGTCCCATGTGCTCACCTTATCAAACTTGTAACCCTAGAGTTAGGAAAGCGTTACGGTTTAATAAGCAACATTAACCCTGTTTAAATACTGGAAGCGGAATTTCCGGTGCGCGATGTTCTCTGTGGGCAATAACGCAAGCTTTGTGATAAGCCTCAATTTGCTTGATAAAAGCGTTATCAGCATAAGGTCGTCCATCAGCGATTGTGCCCGCTTCGCAATTTATTACAGCTACTACATCATCACCAGGTAGCGTCTTGTAGGTCTCTAGAGCATGAGCCAAGGCCAGCACTTCGCGCTTGTTTTGTTTCAGTAACTGCTCTGCTCTTTCAAGCAACTGGTTTAAATTATCTTCAATTCGATCCGACAAAGCACGACGTAG
Organism: Candidatus Nanopelagicaceae bacterium; assembly: GCA_018883345.1. Taxonomy (GTDB): domain Bacteria; phylum Actinomycetota; class Actinomycetes; order Nanopelagicales; family Nanopelagicaceae; genus ZLKRG08. Next base: position 94,098 of record VEQG01000002.1, on the reverse strand, counting down.
CTCGCGATCATCTTGATCCTTACCGCGACCACCACCAGGAGCTCCTACTTCAAATCTCCTATTCGAAACATGTGATGAAATGGTCGAACCCATTCCCCAATGACCTTCCATCAAACTTGCAATTGTGGTTGCCGAATCCAAGTCTCCTGAAACACCTGAAGAATTATCTCCTTCAAAGAACATGCGCTCTCCAGCTAGAGATGCAAGTGATACCAAAATATCTGATTGATATTCGCTCTTCCATCTTGTGAATTGATCATCAGGTGGGATACTTGCAACCATTCCTAGATAGTCACTTCCCTTTTCAATAGTTGCTAAATCAATTGTCATATGCTGACGAACACGATATGCAATAACCGCATGGCAAGCTTCATGAACTGCGATTGCATGTCTTTCTCGTTCGATGTATTCGACATCTTCAGAAGGTCCAAGCTCTTTCTGCTGCTTCGCGCGAAGCACATCTGCCCAAGTAATAGCAACGCGGCCATCGCGGATTGCCATAATCAAGGCTTCGTTAATCATGTCTTTGATTGTCGCGCCAGTTGAATATGGGGTCATGATCGCTAATTTTTCAATCTCTTCTGGAGACAAATTATGCGAAACTTTATCTAAATATCCTTGATAGGTACGGACGCGTCCATTCTTGCTTGGATAACCAACTCGATACATACGATCGATACGTCCAGGACGTAACAATGCTTCATCTAGTGCTTCCGGCATATTGGTTGCCATAACCACCAATATTCGATACTTAGGAGGATTCTTCGGACGCATTCCTAAAGTTCGTCGAATAATTCGATTAAAAAATCCCCGTGGCTTCTTTAGTCCAGAGAGCTCAGTCAAAAGCGCTTGCAGCGTGCCCATGCCACCACCGCCACCGTTAGCAGCACCGCCAACCACAAATTTTTCGCGAGTTAGAAGATTATTTGCGCTCTCAGATAAATAGTTACCACCATGACACTTATCTGGTTCCATCCGCTGACCTGTAGTAACGATTCCACGATTTCCAAGGGCATCTGCTTCATCGAAAAATACAACTACGCCACCGTAACGAAGCGCTAATTTTCTTAACTTACGGAAAAGAGATTTAACTTTAAGTACGCCAACGCCGAAAAACATATTGTTAAATGCGCCTGGATCAACAAAGATAAATGGCTTTCCAGTTTCTCCGGCCATCGCTTCTGCCATCAGAGTTTTTCCAGTGCCTGGCGGACCCCAAAGCAACAATCCGCCTGGGACATAACCGCCATGACGTTCGATAGATTCTGGATCTTCTAAGAAGAGTAAATTTTCGCGAATTCGTTCGACTACGTGATCTTGTCCCCAAACATCGCTAAATCGGGTATTAATGTCATCTGGAAAATATGTGTCAATACCACCACGGCTTAAGAACCAGAAAATCGCAACAAATTGAATGAGCACGAAGACCACTGCAAAAAGCAGTTGCGCAATCATTGGTAATGCGCTCCAAAGTGCTTGTGGTGCCATAAAGAGAGCTTGCGCCGGTGGAAGATCGTAAACTGCACCCAAAATAACTGAGAGTATTGCAATCCAAATTAACGCTTTGATTACCCTAGATAGTCGATACCTAGTCCAATCAGAGAACAGATGCAGAACTCGGTCTACACTTTTAAAGTACCACTGCCATAGACGATGATATGGCGAGATAAATTCTGAGATTAAGAAGTGAACTTGTCTTAACACTTCTATTCCGGCTAGCCAGAATAACCAAACTCGCTGGTTTGCTACTTCCGCAGCTGCATCCGCAAAGCTATAAAGCGGGTTTTCGGATAAAAGCGCCCACACTAAAACGAGATACGTAACTGAAAAGAGTATTAAAAATTTGACTCTATCGAAGAACGATAAATGAACACGAGTTCGACGTTCAGAATCTCTCTTACGGCTACTCGCGTCGTTCATTTTGCTCCTTTAACAGTAAAAGAATTCACTATCTCATCGATTTCGTCAATGTTCTTGTTATAGCACTCTGTTGAGCAGCGAATAATGAATACATAAATCTTATTCTGGTCATTTGACATTAAAGCCACTTGATTAACGGTCTCATTTACCCCGTTGTAATCGAAGCTATAAAGAAGGGAAACCCCCCGGCCACCAACTTCGTTGATTTCCTGGTCATCGTAAAGTTCGAATTTTCGGTCATTTGGAATAGTGCCATCAAGGTAATCCGTTATTGGAAGCACTAAGTTCCGTAAAGTATTTAGGCTGATTGCATTGCGCTCTTCTGGAAATAGATCTCTAATACGAACATACAAAACCGGATCTTTTGTAGGTTCAAGAAGGAAGATATCTTTAGGATCGATTTTCTTAGCCTTTGTAAAACCAGCCTGATAAGTGACCATTGATAGACGATCTAACTCATCTTGGTTTGCATTCTTAGCTTCAACTTTATTGAGGGCCGTACCATCTACTTTTTGCCATCCATTTGGAACCGTGAAGAATGCGCCATCGCTCTTGCTGCCTTCGTATTGTTTTGATGGCGTGCAGGCGCTAAGCATTACAAGTGCAATAGTTGCAGCTGCAATGCGCTTAAACATTATTTAGATGGCTCTTCTGGTTTGGCATCAATAGCTGCCTCTTTACGTTGTGCAGCAGTAATTGGTGTTGGTGCGCCAGTTAATGGGTCACCACCTGAGGCAGTCTTAGGAAATGCGATGACTTCACGGATTGAATCAGCGCCGGCAAGTAATGCGCAGAGGCGATCAATGCCGATAGCTAATCCACCGTGCGGAGGTGGTCCGTACTGGAACGCATCTAATAGGAATCCAAATTTACTCTGAGCTTCTTCATCGGTGAGACCGATTACTTCGAATACGTCGCGTTGAATCTGTTGATCATGGATACGGATAGATCCACCACCAAGTTCGGTTCCGTTAAGAACAATGTCATACGCATATGCCAAAGCGGAAGCTGGATCTGATTTAAATGATTTTGCGAATTCTGGCTTTGGACCAGTGAATGGATGATGTACAGCAGTCCAACCGCCGTTATCTGTTGGCTCGAACATTGGTGCATCAACCACCCAGAGGAACTCCCACTTAGTTTCATCTATCAAATTGCGACGCTTGCCAATTTCTAATCGGACTGCGCCAAGAAGCGCTTGTGAATTACTGCGATCGCCTGCTGCGAAGAAAATTGCATCTCCAGGTTTCGCGCCTGCTTGTGCTGCAACACGAGCGATTTCACTTTCAGAAAGATTCTTTGCAACTGGTCCAGCAAGTGTTCCGTCTTCTTGCACAAGAATGTATGCAAGGCCTTTCGCGCCGCGCGCTTTCGCCCAATCCTGCCAGCCATCAAGTTCGCGTCGTGGCGAATCTGCACCACCAGGCATCACAACAGCGCCCACATAAGGAGCTTGGAATACTCGGAATGTTGTATCTTTGAAAAAATCGGTCATTTCAGTTAATTCATAACCGAAACGTAAATCAGGTTTGTCAGATCCAAAGCGATTCATCGCATCCGCATAAGTCATACGTGGAATTGGAAGAGAGATTTCGTAATCTTTTACTTCACGCCAAATCTGAGCCAATAATTTCTCAATTAAAGCCAAAATATCTTCCTGATCGATAAATGACATTTCTATGTCTAGCTGAGTGAATTCTGGTTGGCGATCAGCTCGAAAATCTTCATCACGGAAACAACGTGCAATTTGGTAATAGCGCTCCATGCCAGCAACCATCAGCAATTGCTTAAAGAGCTGTGGAGACTGCGGCAAGGCGTACCAAGAACCAGGTTGCAAACGAACCGGAACTAAGAAATCTCGTGCGCCTTCAGGGGTGGAACGAGTCAAATAAGGGGTTTCGATTTCATGAAATTCTTCTTGCTCCATGATTCGACGAATTACCGAGGTCACTTTTGAACGAAGTCGCAAGTTTGCTGCTGGCTTTTCGCGGCGTAAATCTAAATAGCGATAACGAAGGCGAACTTCTTCAGAGATATCAGCTTCGTCGCCGGAATCAACTGGGAACGGAAGTGGCGCAGCTGCGGATAAAACCTGAACTTCGGTAGCTACAACTTCAATGGCGCCTGTCGCTGATTTGGTATTTTCAGAACCTGATGGACGTGCAATAACTTGGCCTACAACCTTTAGGCACCATTCAGCACGTAGCGATCCAGCAGTCGCTTCATCGTTTATAACTACTTGGCACCAACCAGAACCATCACGTAAGTCAATAAACGCAACACCACCATGATCTCGGCGACGTGCAACCCAACCTGTAAGAGTTACAGTCTGGCCTACGTGGCTGGCGCGCAAGTCACCTGCGTTATGTGTGCGAAGCATTGGAAGTCCTTATATCTGATATCTGCTTAAATTGCGTTTACTAGGTCACTAATTCTAACGCTCTTTACATCGCCAGATGACATAGTTTTTAGCTCCACGGAGCCCGATTCAACTTCGTTTTCGCCTAGGACCAGAACATATTTCGCACCAGATTTATCTGCCGCTTTCATAGCACCTTTTAATCCACGATCGCCAAAAGCAATCTCAACAACTTTCCCAGCAGAACGTAGTTCTGCTGCAATTTTTATTGCTGCAAGTTGTGTGCCAAGTGGAATAATAAATAGGTCCGCATTGCCAAGATCGGCAGGTATTACGCCCTCTTCTTCAGCGGCAAGTAAAGTGCGATCAACGCCTAATCCCCAACCAATTCCTGATAAATCTTGTCCACCAAGTTCGCTCATTAATTTGTCATAACGTCCGCCGCCGCCAATAGCTGACTGCGCGCCAAGACCCAAATGAATAAATTCAAAAGTCGTTCCGGTGTAATAATCGAAACCGCGAACCAATTTTGAATTGATTTCGTACTGAACACCGAGGGCATCTAGATAAGCCCGTACCTTTTCGAAATGAAGTTTAGAATCCTCATTTAAATAATCAAGAAGCTTTGGCGCCTTTGACATCGCTTCAACCATTTCAGGACGCTTGTCATCAAACAGACGCAAAGGGTTTAGTTTTGCACGAGATGCTGTCGCTTCATCCAAATTTAGAGTTTCGTAAAACTTTAATAGATCCTTGCGATGTGCTGCTCGGGATTCGGCATCTCCTAAAGAAGTTATTTCCAATCGATAATTTTTCAGGCCAATATTTTTGAATGCTTGATCTGCAAGCCAAATAACTTCAGCATCAATAAGCGGATCGTTTAATCCAATTGCTTCGATACCTACTTGGTAAAACTGGCGATAGCGACCTTTCTGTGGCCGTTCAGCTCGAAAATATGCACCGGAATATAAAACTTTTACTGGCAATTGACCGCGATCTAATCCATGTTCGATCACAGCTCGCATCACACCGGCGGTGCCTTCAGGGCGCAAGGTTATTGATCTACCTCCACGGTCTTCAAAGGTGTACATCTCTTTAGTGACGATATCCGTTGATTCGCCAACACCTCTGGCGAATAAGCCAGTATCTTCAAAAACTGGAAGCTCCATGTACTTGTATCCTGCTGATTTTGCAGGAGCGCACAATTGCTCGCGAACAAATTCAAAAATTGCAGAGCGTGGCGGAATGTACTCACTTACACCTTTAGGCGCTTGAAAGTTCATTCTCTTAACCTTTCTCCCCCGCTACCGGCACCTCTTATTTGTCGGTACTTTTAAATCTACAGATTCTGTAGGAACTGATTGTATTTTCTCTCGCGCCCAATTGATGTTTCTGGACCGTGTCCAGGCAGAACTTGCATCACATCAGGTAGCGGCAGGACCTTTTCACGTAACGATTTCTGCATAGCGCTCCAGGAACCACCTGGCAGATCAGTTCTACCGATAGATCCTGCAAAGAGCACATCTCCTGATATCAAGATTTCACTATTTACTTCGAACATCACTGAACCTTTTGTATGACCCGGCGCGTGAATTGCCCTAAATTTCAAACCAACTAATTCAAAATTTTGATTATCTTTCAATTCGACTATTTCTCTGGGCTCTTCCCATTTAATACCAGAAAGTTGCGCTATGAATTCGGCGCCATGCGCCCGCTCTGGATGCAGTAACAGTTCACGGTCATCACTATGAATCATTGCAGGGATCTCATATCCATCGCAGATTGGTTGCACTGAGAATGTGTGATCCAAATGTCCGTGAGTTACCAGGACTGCGACGGGTTTTAGATCAAACTCTCGAAGCTTCTCCGCCAACTCTTCAGAGACATTGGGCATGCCTGGATCGACCACAATGCACTCTTGACCTCGACCCGTGCTCAAAATCCAGCAGTTGGTGGCGAAGGCCTGAGCCTGAAAGTTGGTAACCAGCATGGCATGAGGGTAGCCTTTCTGACCTAACCGCCGTCACCAAACTCGCAATATGAATCGCACTATGTGTCTCTGCAAGTGAGGTGACCAACAACGACAGGGCTAAAAAAGTTCTGAAGTGCAAATTAAGGAGTAAGGAATGTCAGAGAATCCATCACAAGTAGCTTCAAATATCAATCCATCTGCAGCAACTGCATTGATCGGAGATCCTGCAAAATTCGGCTACGTGGCAGAAGATGGAACAGTTTTTGTTCGCACTCCTTATGGCGATAAAGCGGTCGGTTCATATCCTGGCAAGAGCGCAGAAGAGGCCTTGCAATATTTCGTTCGTAAATTTGAAGCGCTTGCATCGGAAGTTGCAATCCTTGGAGCGCGTATTAGAAGTGGCGCCATGGTCCCAACCGATGCACACGAAGCTGTAAATAAACTACGCCAGACCATCATCGATAGCAATGTAGTTGGCGACTTGGAAGCACTTCATGCATCTTTAAATCAACTTCCTGAAATCATCGAAGGCAATCGGGCGCAATATGAAGCGAAGAAGGCTCTAGAGAGAGCTGAACGCGAAGCCCGCCGAGCTGATGCTCTAATTCAAAAAGAGAACATTGTTAATGAAGCTGAATCTCTTGCAGATTCTGAGAACTGGAAAGCAACCGGTGAGCGTCTTAAAGAGTTACTTGATCAATGGAAGACTGCGCCCCGCTTAGATAAGAAAGCAGATACCGAACTCTGGAAGAGATTCTCTGCTTCTCGAAATAAGTTTGACAAGCGACGACGTACTCACTTCGCGTCACTCGATGCGACACAGAAGTCCGTTTCTTCAACTAAAAAAGCTCTTGTCGAAAAAGCGGAAGCGCTCGCGAATTCAACTGATTGGGTTACCACTGCCCGTGCATACAAGGCTCTGATGGATCAATGGAAGGCAGCTGGCCGTGGCAAGGCATCAGATGATGCGAAACTTTGGGCTAGATTTAAGAGCGCACAAGATGCCTTCTTCGCAGCAAAGAATGCGGATTTAGAAAAGCGCGAAGGCACAATGGTTGAGAATTTAGCTAAACGTGAAGCTCTACTTCCGAAAATCGAAGCGATTTTGCCAATTACCGATTTAGATAAAGCACGTAAAGAATTTCGCGAACTCATGGGCGAATGGAGCAAGATTGGTATGACCGATCGCACCAAACGTGCTGCGTTAGATGCTCGCGTAGATAAAGTTTCAGATGCAATCAAAGAGGCTGAAGCTGAAAAATGGCGCCGCAGCGATCCGGCCGCTAAAGCTCGAGCGAATGATGTAGTTGAGCAATTAACTAAAGCAATTGCCGCTTACGAAGAGGCTGCCGCTAAGGCAAGTGCAGCCGGAAATACCAAGAAAGCAGAAGAGGCAAAGGCTGCAGCTGAAGCGCGTAGGTCTTGGTTATCTGAAGCTCAAAAAGGTTTAGCGGAATTTAATTAATTGTTGGTAATACGATAAACGTCGTAAACGCCTTCAACTTGTCGCACTGCAGCTAATACTGAATCTAAATGTGTTGCATCTGCCATTTCGAAAGTAAATCTGGAGAGCGCAATCCGATCTTTTGAAGTGCTGACTTCGGCATTAAGAATGTTCACCTGAGCATCTGAAAGGGCTCTTGTAACGTCGGATAACAATCTTGCTCTATCCAAAGCTTCGACCTGAATCTTCACCAAAAAGATTGATGCTGCGCCTTGTAACCACTTAACAAGAACAACTCGGTCACCTTGATGCTTCTGTAAGTCTTCGGCATTAACGCAGTCAGTGCGATGCACGCTCACGCCATTTCCCCTGGTTACAAATCCCATGATGGCATCCCCTGGAACTGGTGTGCAGCAACGAGCAAGTTTTACAACAACGTCATCTATGCCCTCTACTTCTATCGCGCTCGAGGTTCGGCGAGCAATTGTTTCATTGGAGGGTAATTCCATAGTTGGTTCCGGATGAGAATCCTCAACGCCTAACAAAATCTGCAATTTATCAATTACTGCAGCTGCCGAGATATGTCCATCGCCCACCGCGGCGTAGAGTGAATCGATATCTGGATAACGAAGATCGTGAGCTAGTTCAAGAAGTGACTGACCAGCAAAAATTTTCTGTAGCGGAAGGCCGGCTTTGCGCATTTGTCTGGCAATAGATTCTCGCCCTGCATCAATCGCCTCTTCGCGTCTTTCACGAGTAAACCATGCTTTGATCTTATTTCGAGCTCTAGGACTTGCCACGAAATTGAGCCAGTCTCTACTAGGACCAGCCTGCGGATTCTTGTTGGTAACAATTTCAATAACATCACCATTATTTAATTTGGTCTCTAGCGGAATCAAACGGCCATTCACTTTGGCGCCAACTGTCTTATTTCCGATTTCTGTATGCACTGTATAAGCAAAATCAACCGGAGTTGAACCACCAGGAAGCGCGACCACCTTTCCCTTTGGGGTGAATACATAAACTTCAGGACTTCCTAAATCGAAGCGAAGCGAATCTAAGAATTCAGAAGGATCTTGGGTCTCTTGTTGCCAAGCGTGAAGTTGTTGCAGCCAGAGCATTTCCGGAGTTTCGCTAGCGCTCTTATCACCCTTTTTATATTTCCAGTGTGCCGCGATACCAAACTCTGCGCGTGCATGCATTTCGTGGGTTCGAATTTGAATTTCTAAAGCTTTACCATTTGGGCCAATCACAGTGGTGTGAAGAGATTGATAAAGATTGAACTTCGGCATTGCGATGTAATCCTTAAAGCGCCCTGGTACTGGACTCCATCTCGCGTGGATTGAACCTAAAACTGCATAACAGTCGCGAACATTTTCGACCAAGACCCTGACGCCAACTAGATCATAGATCTCATTAAATTCACGGCCGCGAACTCGCATCTTTTGATAAACACTGAAATAGTGTTTCTGTCTACCAGTAACAAAAGCATCTACCCCATCACGAGCAAGATCCTCTGTTAATGTCTTAATGACCTCCTCAGTCATCTTTTCTCGCATCGGATTACGTTCGGCAACCAGACGCGCTATTTCGTCATACTTTTTAGGTTCGAGTACTTTAAAAGAGAGATCTTCTAATTCCCACTTAACAGCGTTCATACCAAGTCGGTGAGCTAATGGCGCATAAATATCAATGGTTTCTCGAGCTTTGCGTTGCGCCGATTCAGGAGCGACATATTCCCAGGTGCGGGCGTTATGTAAACGATCGGCAAGTTTTACCACTAAGACTCTAATGTCACGCGACATCGCTACAACCATTTTTCGAACGGTTTCAGCTTCAGCATTTTCGCCGTAAGTTAACTTATCTAATTTAGTAACGCCATCGACTAATGAGGCAACTTCATCGCCGAAATCACTCTTTAGTTGAGTTAAGTTGTAAGGAGTATCTTCAACGGTGTCATGTAAAAGCGCAGCAATTATGGTTGCTTTATCCAAGCCTAGCTCGGCGAGAATTCCTGCTACCGCCACTGGATGGGTTATGTAGGGCTCGCCAGATTTTCGCTGTTGGCCGGAATGAGCATCTTCTGCAACCAGAAATGCGCGTTGGATATCCTCCGCATTAATAGCTGGATGATGTAGACGGACCTCTGCGATTACCGGGGCAATTAGGTCCGTCATGACATCACAGATTATTTACGACGGTTTTTGCGCTTTGGTTGATTACGTGGTCCACGTGCAATTGCTGATGGAACCACACCTACAGCAACTTCTGCTGGCGCACTACCGTTACGTGCCGCAACTCTCTTTGCAAGTGCTTGCATAGCTGGTTCACGTTCGCGAAGAGTTGCCAGAATCGGAGGCGCAATAAAGATCGAAGAATAAGTACCAGCAGCCAAGCCAATGAACAAAGCAAGTGATAGATCTTTCAAAGTGCCCGCGCCTAAAAGACCAGCTCCAACAAAGAGAATAGATCCAACAGGCAGCAGCGCAATAAGAGATGTGTTCATCGAACGAACCAAGGTTTGATTAACCGCTAAATTTGCAGCATCTGAGTAAGTGCTCTTGCCAGTTGCAGTAATCGAACGTGTGTTCTCTCGAACTTTATCGAAGACCACGACCGTGTCATAAAGCGAATAGCCAAGGATTGTTAGGAAGCCGATAACGGTAGCTGGAGTCACATCAAAACCAACTAAGGCATAAATTCCTACAGTAATAAAGACGTCATGAAGCACTGCAATAATCGCTGCTATCGCCATCTTTGGTTCGAATGCCATCGCAAGATAGAGCAAGACCACTACGATGAAGCCAATCAAGCCATAAAGAGCCTTACGAGTAATTTCTTTACCCCACGATGGTCCAACAATTTGTGTGTCAATCGAATCGACGGTTACTTGGTATTTTGCAGCTAATTGATCTTGAAGTGCGATTGATTCCGCACCAGACAATGAACCAGTTTGAATTCTGATTTGATCATTACCAACTGATTGAATAATTGGTTCGCCAGGAATGCCTGCCGCATCAACCGCTTCGAAAGCTGGATCCAAACTCGCACCAGCCTTAGTAACGGTGTATGAAGCGCCACCTTTGAATTCAATGCCAAGATGTAACCCTTGCAAGGTAAGTGCGCCAATTGATAAGAGAATCAATAATCCCGAAAAGGCGTACCAACGTTTCTTCTTGCCAATTACATCTATTGAAGTTTCACCAGAGTAAAGGCGACCACCTAGACCAGATAACTTAGACATCTTTACGCCTCCAATCCAAGGCTCTTACGCGAAACACCAGTAATCGCGCTGCCTGAGTTATAGAACTTAGTTCGACCTAATATTGTCATCAGTGGCTTGGTGAAGAAGAAGACCACCAAAAGGTCAATGAATGTTGCAATGCCCAGTGCAAATGCGAATCCACGAACTCCACCAACTGCAAAGAAGTAAAGCAAAGCGGCGGCAAGAATTGAAACGAAGTCCGCCACCAAAATTGTGCGACGTGCACGGACCCAACCGGTTTCAACTGCTGAACGTAGCGAGCGACCTTCGCGAATTTCGTCGCGAATACGCTCGAAGAAGACGATAAATGAGTCAGCAGTAATACCAATCGAAACAATGGCGCCGGCAATACCTGCAAGAGTTAGTGTAAATCCGATAGTTTCACCAAGTAAGGCAAAAGTCACATACGTAAACGCCATCGCCATAAGTAGGGATCCTGCTGAAACGATTCCCAATCCTCGGTAAAAAGCGAACATATAAAGAAGTACTAGGAATAAACCAAGGCCGCCTGCGAGCAGACCAGCATGTAATTGATTTTCACCAAGAGTAGGAGAAATCTGCTGCACTTCGCCGCGATCAAAAGCTAATGGAAGTGATCCGTACTTAAGCACATTGGCTAAATCAGAAGCTTCGACTTGAGTAAATGATCCGGTGATTTGTGCGTTACCAGAAACAATTGCTTCGTTAATTCGTGGAGCCGAAACTACTAATCCGTCCAAAACAATCGCAACCTGATTTTGTGGCGCTGCAAGAGATGTCACTCGTTGTGTAAGTGCACCAAACTTCTTAGTACCGTCGTTATCAAAGGTGAGCGCAACTGTCCAAACATTGCCCGCTTGAGTATCTAATCCAGCTGACGCCTTTGAAACTTCACGACCCACAACCTCTGCAGGTCCAAGAATGTACTTGGTAGCTGAGTTTCGAGCGCAGGTAACAATAGTTTGCTCTGGAGTATCGCCACCCAAATTCTGTCTTGCGGCATTAGTTGTGCAATCAATTGCTGCATATGCAGCGTTGATTTCTGGGCTAACCCCAGCAACCGGAGTTGCTTCACCTGTGCCAGCTGCAGCGCCCGAAGCAGATTCAGCCAGAACTTGGCGGAAACGAAGTTCAGCGGTATTACCGACTAACTCAACAATTCGTCGGCCAGTACTACCTGGAACTGAAATAACAATCTGTCGATTTGTGCCACTACCTTGTGCGGTTACTTCAGATTCAGCAACGCCCAGGGAATTTACGCGACTACGAATAATTGAGACTGCTTGATCGATTGCTTCACTGGTAACTTTTCCGGTATCGCCATCTGAAATTCTTGGCTGCAAAGTTACGCTGGTACCACCTCGCAAATCTAAACCTAGGTTAATTGTGGTGGCTTTTGTGAGCACTGCAGTCGCGGAGCCGATGATTAAGACCAACATCAATATGATGAGAGTTCTAACCGGGCGCTGACCTTTCGCTCCCTGTGTATTCGTAGACATAGGGCGAGAGTTTAGGCGTTGGGAGCGAACTTTGCCTAAATTTGCGAAGCGTTAATCAAAGAGGCTCCACCCTTGTGGTGCGCTGTGGCCCAAATGACTAAATCCGGCTGGGGTTGCCACTCTGCCGCGTGCCGTCCTTGCCATTAATCCTTGTCTAACAAGAAATGGTTCTGCCACCGATTCAACGGTTTCTACCTCTTCGCCAACTGCAATCGCTAATGTCGATAGCCCAACTGGGCCACCATTAAATCGTTCCACCAATGCTTGAAGAACTGCTCTATCTAATCTATCTAGACCAATTAGATCTACCTCGTACATCTCCAAAGCAGCTTGCGCACTTTCTAGATCAATGCTTTTGATTTTCTTAACAAGCGCGAAATCTCTAACTCTGCGTAACAATCTATTGGCAATGCGCGGCGTACCACGAGATCGTCCAGCAATTTCGGCAATCGCTTTGCCATCAATTTCTACATCGAGCAATTTGGCCGATCTTTCAATAATTTTCGCCAGTTCGTCGGTTTCATAAAACTCCATATGTGCAGTAAATCCGAAGCGATCTCTAAGTGGCGGCGGCAACAGACCAGCGCGCGTAGTAGCTCCCACTAAAGTAAATTTCGGAAGCTCAAGTGGAATCGCGGTAGCCCCTGGACCTTTACCTACTACTACATCTACTCGAAAATCCTCCATTGCCAAGTAGAGCAATTCCTCAGCTGGTCTGGTCAAACGATGAATTTCATCCAAGAAGAGAATTTCGCCTTCTGAAAGTGATGAAAGAATCGCTGCTAAATCACCAGCATGAGTAATCGCCGGACCGCTTGAAATTCTAATTGGTGAACCTAATTCTTCAGCGAGAATAAACGCTAACGTGGTTTTTCCTAATCCGGGCGGACCCGATAGCAACATATGATCCGCTGCTACTCCCCGACTTTTAGCAGATTGCAAAAGCACATTAATTTGATCACGTACTCTTTGTTGGCCAACAAAATCTGTTAAAGATTTAGGACGGAGCGCAAATTCAGTGGCGCTCTCTTCATTGCCAGCATTGGGCGAAACTAGTCGCTCGCTCATTTACCTAAACCTTTTTGGGTATTTGCATGAGCTAGAGCTAACTTGAGTAACTCTGATGGTGAATTCACACTTAAATCCTGCAGTGCTTTTGCATCACGATTTGCCGCAATCTCATTAATTGCTTGTTCGGCTTGCTTTCTGGAAAATCCAAGTCCAGTCAATGCATCGATCAATTGATCTCGCCATGAAAAACCACTTGCCAATGCGGCTGGATGAGAAAAATCTAATTTTCCACTTAACTCTAAAATCAAACGTTGGGCGCCTTTTTTACCAATACCTTGGACGGCAGCTATTGCGGCTTCATCCTTCGTATTTACTGCGCTGGCCAAATCTTCAATACTCATTGCGGCAGTAATTGCGAGAGCCACCTTTGGACCTATGCCAGAAACAGTTTGGACTAATTCGAAAAGTTCACGTTCATCATTCTCGGTAAAGGCATATAGAGTCATGGAGTCTTCGCGTACCGCCAGCGAAGTAAACACTTGATAGTCGCGACCTACGCTCAACTTGCTCGATGTCTGCGCCGTGATGTGGATTAAGTAACCAACCCCATTTACATCAATAACTGCTTGATCTAATTTCAATGCTCGAACTGTTCCAAATAGGGTGGCGATCATCCAGCACCCCTTAGAGTTAAAAGACGTTTCTTCTCTTTGGTGACTGCCGCAGCAACTCGGTCATTTCCTGCACCGCGCCAAACGTGGCAAATAGCAAGTGCTAGCGCATCCGTTGCATCTACTGGCTTTGGAATAGTTTCCAGTTTTAAAATTCGCTGCACCATCTGTGCTACTTGATCCTTCTTAGCGCGACCACTTCCCGTCACTGCCGCTTTTACTTCAGAAGGGGTATGCATAACAACTTTCTTTCCCACTTGGGCTGCCGCAAGCAAAGCAATACCTGCAACTTGCGCGGTACCCATAACGGTTCGTAGATTCGCTTGAGAAAAAACTCGTTCGATGGCTATGACATCTGGATCGTGCAAGGCAACCCATTCTCTAATTTGCGCATCGATTTCTAGCAGGCGCTGCTCGATAGGTAATTCGGGAGAACTCTTAAGGACGCCAACTGCAATAAGTGACATCTTTGTTGAATCTATGACTCCGATGCCGCAACGGGTCAAACCCGGATCGATTGCAAGCACGCGCATGTCAAAAGCCTAAATTAATGGGCTTCGTAATGGTTAGAGGCTCGCTGCCTTTTCCATGACTTCATCTGAGACATCGAAGTTTCCGTAGACATTTTGTACCTCATCGGAATCTTCAATCGCATCTATCAGATCAAATAGCTTCTTCGCGGTTTCAGGGTCTGTAACTGGAATTGACATGCTTGGTAGGAATGATGAATCTGCAGAGTCATAATCAATATTTGCGCTCTGTAAAGCAGTACGGACTGCTACTAAATCTGAGGCCTCAGAGATAATTTCAAAAGTTTCACCCAAATCTTTAATCTCTTCAGCTCCCGCCTCCAAAGTGGCTTCCATAAGCGAGTCCTCTGTCGCACCGGAACTCTTTGGTACCACCACCACGCCTTTACGATTGAACAGATACGAGACTGAACCAGGATCTGCCATGTTGCCGCCGTTACGAGTTACGGCAACTCGGACTTCGGATGCGGCGCGATTTCGATTATCTGTTAAACATTCAATCATGATGGCAACGCCAGCTGGGCCGTAACCTTCATACATAATTGTTTCGTAAGTCGCCGCGCCATCTTCAAGACCAGCTCCGCGTTTTACCGCTCTATCAATATTGTCGTTAGGAACCGAAGTCTTCTTAGCTTTTTGAATGGCATCATAAAGTGCTGGGTTACCTGAAACATCAGCTCCACCATTACGGGCGGCAACTTCAATTGCTTTTGTTAATTTCGCAAAACTTTTAGCGCGTCTGGCATCGATGATTGCCTTCTTATGCTTGGTGGTCGCCCATTTGGAATGGCCTGACATCTGATAACACCCAACCTTATTTCAACTAATTTGCTGACAATTCACGAACTTCATTTGAATCAATAAGCTCAATAAATTCTAGAGTAAATCTTAGCGAGCCTTACAAATCTCTTCAACGAAGTACCGGTGCACCGCGTGATTATCGGTCAATTCTGGATGAAATGATGTCGCAAGAATCTTTCCTTGGCGTACTGCAACTGGATGACCATGTGAAGAAGCTAGAACTTCAACCTCAGTGCCCACCTCTTCAACCCAAGGAGCTCTTATGAACACGCTATTTAGTTTTCCAACTCCTTTGAAGTCGATTTCACCTTCAAAGGAATCAACCTGTCTACCGAAGGCATTGCGTCTAGCAATAACATTTAAACCACCGAAAGTTTCTTGACCTTCAATTCCATCAAGAATCTTATTTGAGAGCAAGATCAACCCTGCACATGAGCCGTAAACCGGCAATCCATCTTTAATTTTCTGCTTTATTAAATCAAATACCTCAAAGATTCGCGCCAGTTTTGCGATCGTAGTGGATTCGCCACCAGGTAGGACTAACGCATCCACTGAATTAATTTCTTCAGCAGTTTTGACTGCAATAGCTTCAACGCCTATTGCGCTTAAGGCTGCAATGTGTTCGCGAAAATCACCTTGTAGCGCAAGTACGCCAACGCGCATTTACCAGCCGCGTTCTGCCAATCGATGTGGCACCGGAATATCTGCAACGTTAATTCCAACCATTGCATCACCTAGACCACGCGAAACATCGGCAACTACTTTTGCATCTGTGTAGAAAGTTGTTGCTTTAACACAAGCAGAAGCACGTTGCGCAGGATTGCCTGATTTGAAAATACCAGAACCAATGAAGACTCCGTCTGCACCCAATTGCATCATCAATGAAGCATCTGCTGGTGTAGCGATTCCGCCAGCTGTGAAAAGTACGACTGGAAGTTTGCCGGTTGCTGCAACTTCCTTTACTAATTCATAAGGAGCTGCCAACTCTTTTGCAGCTACATAAAGCTCATCTTCGCGCATCGAAGTCAAACGACGTATTTCCGAACCAATAGTGCGCATATGTGTTACCGCGTTTGAAACATCACCGGTACCAGCCTCGCCCTTGGAACGAATCATTGCAGCGCCCTCATTGATACGACGAAGTGCTTCTCCGAGATTTGTTGCACCACATACAAATGGAACTTTAAAATCCCATTTATCAATGTGGTTTGAATAATCAGCAGGAGTTAAAACTTCTGATTCGTCGATGTAGTCAACGCCAAGGGATTCCAATATTTGCGCTTCCGCAAAATGGCCGATGCGTGCCTTGGCCATAACTGGAATTGAAACGGCCTTCTTAATCTTTTCGATCATGTCTGGATCTGACATACGTGCAACGCCACCTTGTGCACGAATATCGGCAGGAACACGTTCAAGCGCCATTACGGCAACTGCGCCAGCATCTTCAGCAATTTTTGCTTGCTCTGAATCGACGACATCCATAATTACGCCGCCCTTGAGCATCTCTGCCATTCCGCGCTTTACGCGCGCTGTACCTGTGTATTCAGCCATGCGCCGAATTCTACTTCTTACTTGGCGGAGCCGTAAATTCGGGTTCCTGGTCCGTGAGCGCAACCCATACTTGCCCTGCCGCCATCTTTATTACATTTCCTTCTAAATCACTCCAAGTTGTTCCAGATGATGCATCGGGACGATTCCATTTCGCCTTTATTGCAAATCCATCGCGTAAAACCCAGCCTGTGCCCTCGCCCACAGTTATCGATAACGGAGTCACGCCACCTAATTTGTCCTTATATTCAGAGTCCGTAATCACAACATTTTGGATTACAAAAGTAGTTGGGGAAATTTGAATTCCATCACTCGTAACATCTGGTTTGCCGTTATGTAATAGATCCCAGCTCGTACCATTCCAAATTGCTGAATAGCTGGCAGCTGGCCAATTAACTTTTACTGAAGAGATTTTTCTTCCCTTATTTACCAATTCGCCAAATGAGAGACCGAAATCTTTTGTGGTCGCCACATCCAAATCAGCGATTCGCTTTTTAACTTCGGGACCGTACAAAACCATGTCATATGGTGCATATCGATTTGGATCTCGAGTATAAATTTTCGGTGATTCATGCATTGCTCCAATATCAAAGAGATTTGCCTCTTTGATGACTGGGTATAACTTCGATTGTGCACCCGAATAAAAGAAGGCAACTTTGCCAAATTGGGCTAATAAATCAATATCAGAAATTCTGGCGCTTCGAACTGGCCCGATGTAATCCGGCAAATTACTGGAGAACAAAGCGGCCAATCTGACCAGGCCACCTTCTACTTGTTCGATATAAACTAAATTAGCTTTATCAATTCCAACTTGAGGATGAGCCTCATTTGTATCATCGATCTTTACGACCACTATTGGTGATGCTGGTACTTCTTCACCGGTTATCGAATTTCCCCCACCTGAGCTGCAAGCAGATAATAAAAGTAGGGTTATGGCAGCAGCGAGCAACTTCCTGTTAGATAGCATCATCTTCAAACTTGTGAATACTCGGTAGCGGTGCGCGACCGGCTAATCTAAATACTTTTACAATAAATTTTCTTCTTAGTAACTGAGTTCGATTTACGGCTTCGACGTGCAGCTTAACGGCAACCCTTATCCGGTCCGTGACCTCACTTAATTCCTTTAGAAGTGCATCATCAGTATTTTCATGTACATTCATTAGTAATAGCCCGAGCGCTCCGGTTAGCCCGCTCTCCGCATCTGATCTTTCAGAAATATCAGCTTCCCGGGCTAAATGCGCGGCTTGATTCAAGATCAAAGCTAGTCCCGGATCGGCAAAAGATGAGTGCGCAATCTCTAATGCAATCGCAGCACGCCTCTGCAGCAAGCTATCCAATGCCGCCCAACTTGTTTCGACACGGTGATGGAGACGATCTAGCCGCGAGGCCGTAAAAGACAAATACCAAAGAAAGAGCACTAAAAGTGCAATATAAATAGCGGTCTGCGACATTATTTATTCCAGATCCTATTCCATGGACGATTCTCTGACGCTAAACCAACTTTACCGTTACCGACAATCGCCATCTCATAAACTTCAAAGATATCTTTAGCTACAACATCCCAATCAAATTTCTGTGCATATTTCTGACCATCTTTTGCCATCTGATCTCTAGCGGTTCGATCTCTAAGTAAATCAATAACTACCTTTGCCAAGTCTGTGGAATCTTCAGATCTAAATAATTTGCCATATTTTCCATTTTCTAACACCGCTGCAAAAGCAGGAATGTCTGATGCCACGACTGCAGCGCCACCTGCCAAAGCTTCTGCCAAAATAATTCCAAACGACTCGCCACCAGTATTTGGACCAATATATGCACCGACTGAAGACATAAAGTCGGCCTTCTCTTCTTCACTTAACTTGCCAAGAAATTCAATGCGATTTCGTAGCTGTGGATCAATCTCTCCAAGAAATTCCTCGGGTTCACCCGGTCCTGCTACCAGCACTCTCACGTTAGGCATAAATCTACTAATTATTGGTAGCGCGTCGATAAGTACTTTCAAGCCTTTCCTGGGTTCATTAAAACGTCCCATGAACCCGAGTGTCTCTCCGCTCCATTCTGGACGCACTTTTCCAATCATTCGCTTTGTATATATTCCATTAGGTATCACTACGGCATCAGTTTCTAAATGTGCTTTTAATGTTTCTCGGGCAGCTTCACTTACCGCAATGCGCGCGGATAATTTTTCTATGACCGGTTCCAGAATTGGCACAATGGCAAAACTTGCTTTCTGCTTCTTGGCAGATACGTGGAAAGTGCCGACCATTGGACCTTCTGCTGCCCAGCATGCAAGAAGTGAGATGCTTGGAATTGCTGGCTCGTGCAAATGAAGTAGATCAAAATTATTCTCAGCTATCCATTGTTTAACTTTTGCAAAGGCGATGGGTCCAAAAAGCACTCGCGCCACTGCACCGTTATATGGGATTGCCAATGGCTTACCAGCATCTACCACCCATTCCGGTAACGATTGTTCGTCTCCAGTCGGAGCGAGAACTGAAACTTTATGTCCTTTGTTTACTAAGAATTGTCTTAAATCAGATATGTGCGCTTGTACGCCACCAGGTGCATCCCAACCATACGGACAGACAATTCCAATATTTAATGGCTTATCAATCATTAATCCAAATCCTTTGCAGCATATGCCAATCAACTGGATTGCGTCTGATTTGGGATTCGAAGAAATCTGCTTGCGATTGGACATCGAGTGTAAGTTTTTCGAAGTAGATACGAATCGAATTTGAAGTGTATTCTATAAATGCTCCGACTAAATCAACTTCCGCTTTTCTTGCAATTGCGACCGGACCAACTGGCATCTTTGCAATTTCACCAAAAAAATTAACTTCTTGACCGCTACTACTTAAATCTCTATCTGCAACCAAGGCGACGATATAACCGTTTTTGGCCCGTTCTACCAAAGTTGGAAGCGTGCGCATATCTGTTGAGAGCACTTCTAAACCTATTTGTTCGCGATATTTCAAAAACGCTTGAAACACCTGCTCTGGCTTTAATCTCTCTGCCACAGTTACGGCTTTATAACCGCAACCCAAAAAGTAGGCTGCCGCATGATCCCAATTTCCAGAGTGCGGAAGTGCAACTACTACTCCACGACCTTTGTCGAGAGGATTTGTTAGAACTTCAGAATTCACTAATTCGACATTGCGAATTATCTTCTCTTTACTCCAGTCCGGTAATCGAAACGTGTCACACCAATAGCGCATATATGAACGTATTGCATTTTTTGTCAGATTCTCTAGCTCCTGCCCGCTTAGGCTAGAAACTTTCGCCATATTGTTGCGCAAGCGCTTAATGCTTTTGCCATCTTTTCCGTAAACATAGTCACCGATAGCTTGGAAAATTCGGTAAGCCAACTTTTCCGGCAAAAGACGAACCAGGCGCCAACCTATTAGATAGGCGTATGCACTCACCTAGTGGCTCTCCAAACTATTGCCATTCGTTGATACACGGTAAATGTTGAAAGTATTAACAATATCCAGATACCTGCATCCAACGCCCAGGTAATCCCAAGTAAATGTAAGACCCCGAAAAATGCCAGCAACACGAGTCGCTCAGTACGTTCTGCAAAGCCACCTTTGCACTCTATATTTAAACTTTCAGCCTTTGCCCTGGCATATGGAACTATTGATGACACTGCAATCGTGACCATGCAGACTATAAAGAGCTCATCACCCTGCGAATATAAATAATAAGAAAGTCCTAATAACACAGCCGCATCTGAAATACGATCTAAAGTTGAATCTAGAAAATTACCCCAGTTGCTTGCTCCTTGATCGGAAATACGGGCCATGGTTCCATCAAGTAAATCGGTAAGGAGCGCTAAGCCGATAACGAAAAGTGCCGCAACTAATCTTCCTTGGGCAAGGAGCAGCCATGAACCAAGCACCACTATTGCTGTGCCAAAAATGGTCATCATGTCGGGAGTTACGCCCAGCTTAAGTAGTCCTCGACAAAATGGAGTAATCACTTTGACTACAGCTGGTTTCATTCGCGAACTAATCACAGGTACATCGTAGGCTTTCGCCCATGGAAAATGGAAACATCTGGCGCTTATATGGTCATCCAAGTGCTGCCACCACCGCACTTTCAAAGGCTTTGAGCGCAAGCGTTTCCAAGGAAGTCGAAGCAGAGATAACTGCTGCAATCTTTGTAATAAATGCCAGCTCTGGTCTTGATCAAAACACAATAGATTTATGGCACGCCTACGATGAATTGCTAATGCCGCGAATTTTGGTTGTAACTGGCTTTGATGAGGGGTTACAAGATTTCGATGATGCAGTAATGCTAGCCAAAAGATTGCTTGATGACGTGGCGACGCCTTACTTAGTGTTGCACGATGATGATGGATCTCCCTGTGCATTAATCGATTTAGAATCAATGAAAATCAATAACTACCGTACTGGAGAATTAGTTGATGCCGATCCGGAACATTTCGAATTGGTATCGGAATTTCGTGAAGAGTACTTAACGCAGCTAGATGCAGTGGGTGCTGATGGCTTTGCTTCTGGAATCTTTTTTCCAGCTATTCCAGTGCTGATAAACAATCCAGAATTTGAATTGGGCGTCGATATCGTTAAGAAATATCTAAACCAATTACCAAGCTTGAGCTAGCGCATCCCTGGTGTCAGTTAATAATTGTGGAAGCACTTTTGTTTGACCGATAATTGGCATGAAATTCGCATCTCCAGACCATCGCGGCACAACATGTTGATGGATATGAGCGGCTACGCCAGCACCGCTAATTGCGCCTTGATTCATACCTAAATTAAAGCCAGCAGGATTAGATACTTTTCGCAATGTCTTCATTGCATGAGCGGTTAAATATGAAATTTCATTTCGTTCTGAGTCGCTCAATTCGGTTAAATCTGGCACATGTCGGAAAGCGCAAATCAACAAATGGCCAGGGTTGTATGGATATAGATTCATCACCACATACGCCTCTTGGCCACGAAAAACCACTAACCCGTCGCGATCTGCTTTTTTTGGAATTTCGCAGAAGGGGCATGGAACATTGTTTGAATCTAACGGTCTATTTTCGCCGCGAATATAACCCAAGCGATGTGGAGCCCATAGCCGTTGCCAAGCATCTGGCATTCCTACGCCGCCCTCTAGATACTCCATTTAAACCTGCTTGCGGTCTTTAATTGTTTGCAGAATTTCGGTGATTGCTTGGTCAATTGGAATGCCGTTTTTCTGAGAACCATCACGGAATCTGAAAGAGACCGCTCTATTTGCTTGATCTTCTTCTCCGGCAATTAGCATAAATGGAATCTTTTCCATCTGTGCGTTACGCACTTTCTTCTGCATGCGATCATCTGACAAATCAATCTCTGCTCTAATGCCTTCTGACCGCAGCTTTGCGACAATATCTTGTAGATATGGTGCAAAGGCATCAGCAACTGGAATCGCCATAACTTGAACTGGGGCCAACCATGGCGGGAATGCGCCAGCATAATGTTCGGTCAAAACGCCAAAGAATCTTTCGATAGAACCAAAGAGCGCGCGGTGAATCATCACTGGACTTTGACGAGAACCATCGCTTGCCTGATATTCCATTTCAAATCGTTGTGGCAATTGGAAATCAACTTGAATAGTAGACATCTGCCAAGTGCGACCAATCGCATCTTTAGCTTGCACCGAAATCTTTGGTCCATAAAAAGCTGCGCCACCTGGATCCATCACGAGTTCCAAATTCTGAGCTTCTGCTGCTTTTCTTAACGTTTCTGTAGCAGCATCCCAGTCTTCATCTGAACCGACATACTTTTCAGCATTCTTCGTAGATAGCTCAAGATAGAAATCTTCTAGGCCATAATCACGCAAAAGATTAAGTACGAAAGTTAATAGTGAATCCAATTCACCAGCCATCTGCTCTTTGGTGCAGAAAATATGAGCATCATCCTGCGTAAAGCCTCGAGCACGAGTTAAGCCGTGCACCACACCAGATTTTTCATAGCGATAAACAGTGCCAAATTCGAATGCTCTAAGTGGTAATTCTCTATAAGAACGTCCGCGAGATTTGTAAATCAAAATATGCATTGGACAATTCATAGGCTTCATGTAGTACTTCTGGCCAGGCTTCTTAATCGTGCCGTCTGCATGAAGTTCTTCATCCATAATCATTGGTGGATACATACCTTCTGAATACCAATCCAGATGGCCGGAAACTTCGAAGAGCGTTGACTTGGTCAAATGTGGTGAATAAACAAATTGGTAACCCTCTTCGATATGACGTTTTCTTGAGTAATCCTCCATCGCCATACGAATTACGCCACCCTTTGGGTGAAAGACCGCTAAACCAGATCCTATTTCGTCAGGAAACGAGAAGAGATCTAATTCATTTCCAAGTCGACGATGGTCGCGCTTCTCTGCTTCTGCCAATAGCTCTAAATATGACTGTAGTTCCTCTTGAGATGGCCAAGCAGTTCCGTAGATTCTCTGCAACATCGGATTCTTTTCAGAACCTCTCCAATATGCCGCCGCGGTGCGCATCAATTTAAATGCGGGAATATGTTTTGTGGAAGGTAGATGAGGACCTCGACATAAATCGGACCAAACCGGCTGTCCATCACGACCTAGATTGTCGTAGATAGTTAATTCTGAACCACCAACTTCTACTGACGATTCATCTGCCGCATCTTCTGGGCTTGCCTTGATTCCAATTAGTTCGCACTTATATGGCTCATGCGCCAATTCTTTGAGCGCATCAGTTTCATTTGTCACGCGACGTCGAAAACGCTGACCGTCTTTGATGATCTTGCGCATTGCACTTTCTAGTTTCTCTAAATCGTCAGGATTAAAAGGGCGCTCCGGGTCAAAGTCGTAATAGAAACCATCTTTAATTGGCGGTCCGATGCCTAGGCGAGTTTGCGAGAAAACTAGTTGCACTGCTTGGGCCATTACGTGAGCCGTTGAATGACGTAAAACATTTAATCCATCTGTTGATGAGATTGATACGCCTTCTACTTCATCGCCATTCTTTAAGTCAGTCCATAAATCTCTTAACTCACCATTTACTCGGCAGACCACAATCTCTTTCTGGTCCGCGAAAATATGGGTTGGTTTCTGGTCCGCTGCGATGTTTCGTGGTTGACCATCAACTTTTATTGAGATTTCAGACATGGCGAAAGTCTACCTAACGACCTTTAAATTCGTTCAATAATTTATGTATCTCCGCGCACTTTTCAAGATCTATTATTAGTTTTCGACCGCTAATTTCACCGATATTCTGGGCATTTCTCAATGAAGTAAGTAATAAACCAGATTCAACTTTCGTAATGTCTGATAATGCTATTCGTCGAACTTTAGCCAAACCGGCTTCTAAAACTAACGCTCTTACAATTCCGTTCAAGATACCGCTAGATAGTGGTGGTGTCACCCAGGTGCCGTCGATTTTTAAGAGCAAGGAGGCGATAGTGGTTTCGGCCAAATTTCCATCTTCAGTAACAATAATTCCGTCATCAAATCCCTCGGTTTTTACTTTCTCTAGCATTTGGAGATTTTGGTACGGGTACTCCTTGTTTTTGATTTCATAATCTGATGAACGTTTATCAATAATCTTTAATTTGGCAGGAGCTGTTGGATCTTCGAAGGGCACGTATGAGATTGTGAATTCGCCTGCCTTATCAAAATGCCATCTAAGTCGAGCTAATTTGAATTCCTCAGCCTTTACCAGTTGATAGCTCTGTTGCGCTACGAAATCCTCACTCGGTATCTCAAAACCTAATTTTTCGGCCGCCTCTTTTGCACGACAATGGTGTCGATGTAAAGCGAATATCAAGCCATCTTCTACGCGAATCGTTTCAAAAATTCCGCTTCCTTTTGCCCAAGTATCACCAATATTTTTCATAGCAAGTGGCCTCCTGCAATTGCCATCAATCTAGCCGCTTTTAATTCTGTCTCTTCCCACTCTGCTTCGGCATTACTTGACCAAGTGATGCCAGCACCGGTGCCAAATTTAATCTTTGAGCCATCGCTCCAGAAGGTGCGAATTGCTACTGCTAAATCCGCGCGATCTCCATGAATCCATCCGAATGCTCCGCAATACGGACCACGATCAATTGCTTCATACTTATTAATTAACTTAATTGCCGAACTTTTTGGCGCACCGCTTACAGAGCCAGGCGGCAATGTGGCATTTAAGATTTCGTTCCATGTAACGCCCGGAATTAATTTTCCTTGCACGTCACTTACCAAATGCTCTAACCCAGGAAGAATTTCTATATCAAGAAGCCGTGGCACGGTAATTGAATCCTTTAGGCAGATACGCCCTAAATCATTTCGCATTAAATCAACAATCATCACATTTTCCGATTCATCTTTTTCGGGGAAAGAACCAGAACTACCCAATTTTCGTGTTCCCTTTATTGGCGATGTTTTAATGAGATTTCCTTCGCGATGTAAGAAGGTTTCGGGGGAAGCTGAGGCGATCTCTAGCCCTGGAATTCTTAAGTAACCTGCGTAGCGGGCCGGGTTACTATTTATGAATCCCGCAACCAACCCTTCAATACTTTCATCGCTTATCAATGTGAGCACACGACAGGCATTCACTTGGTAGACATTGCCTAGCGCGATTTCAGAACGTAAGTTTTCAACTAATTTGCAGTAACTATCTTTGGAATGAGTCGAAATCCAATTTATGGAATTAGTAGCTGAATCGCTTACAGATGCTGCTTTTAGCGGAACATATTTCTTATCCCAATCAAAAGCTTCCACCTTGCCAAACTTTGCACCGGTAAATGCACCATCAAAAGTTGTTGAGATTGCCCAGAAGCCATCATCAATATCGGCAGGATTATTTGTGGTGGCAATTAAATTGGTTGCTAATTGCCCTCCCATCCAGAAATATCCGCTCTCCATACAGGCGAATTTAGTCCCTTCGTATCTCTTTTTGCGCTGCCCTTGCCTCTTAGGCTAGATTTTGCCTCGCAAGTTTGCGGACGTAGCGCAGTTGGTAGCGCGGAACCTTGCCAAGGTTCAGGTCGCGGGTTCGAACCCCGTCGTCCGCTCCATTTATTTCTGGGGCACTTTAAATTTTTTACCATTGGTGGAATGGCCGAGAGGCGAGGCAAGGGACTGCAAATCCCTCTACACGGGTTCAAATCCCGTTTCCACCTCCATTTTCAATATGCAAAAAAGGTTAAAGAAAAAGGATAGAGAAAAAGGATAGAGATCAAGTTCTTTCTCTTTCTTCCCTTTTCCAAAAGGAGAAATAAACTTCAACTATGACTGATGGACCAAATCGACCATGGGGTCGCTACGAAGTACTTCAAGATCTTCCAACTCACAAAGTTAAATCAATATGGGTCGATCCTGGTAAACGTCTTTCGTTGCAGCGTCATAAATTTAGAAGCGAACATTGGTACGTCGTCTACGGAACAGCAGAAGTTCAAATTGATGACAAGATCATCACTGTTGAAGCTGGAGATACCGTTACCGTGCAAGCAAATCAGTTACACCGAATCGGAAATAGCGGGAAGGTTCCGATGCTTTTTATTGAAGTCCAAACCGGAACTTATTTCGGTGAAGATGACATTGAGCGTCTAGAAGACGATTACGGCCGCCACGATTAATTAGGATATTATTTAACTCCTGCCCCGACCCGGACGATTGGCTCAGCGGTAGAGCACTTCCTTGACATGGAAGGGGTCACTGGTTCGATCCCAGTATCGTCCACATATAAGAGTAGCTAGGAGCTTTCAATGAAAGCAGTTGTTGCCGAAAACTTAGTAAAGACTTACAACAATGGAAAAGTTCGAGCGCTAGATGGGCTCTCATTAGATGTTGAGCAAGGAACTGTTCTAGGAATATTAGGCCCGAATGGAGCGGGTAAGACCACAACAGTTCGAATACTGGCTACATTGCTAAAACCTGATTCAGGTAAAGCTACCGTTGGCGGAATTGACGTTCTATCTAAACCAGATGAAGTGCGCAAAGTTATTGGTTTATCTGGCCAATATGCTGCAGTAGATGAAATCCTAACCGGGTACGACAACTTAGTTATGTTTGGAAAGCTTTACCACCTTGGCGCAAAGTCATCTATCAAGCGAGCCGAAGAATTACTTGAGCGCTTTAACTTAACTGAAGCTGCTAAGCGCCCAATAAAAACCTATTCAGGCGGTATGCGCAGACGACTTGATCTAGCGGCTTCGTTAATTGTTAAACCCAAGGTGCTCTTTCTAGATGAGCCGACTACTGGTTTGGACCCAAGGGGTCGCCAAGATATGTGGGGTGTAATTAAGGAATTGGTGCAAGATGGCACTACCCTGCTTCTTACTACTCAATATCTTGAAGAAGCAGATCATCTTGCTAATGAAATCGCCGTAATTGACACCGGCAAGGTTATTGCGCGCGGCACTGCCGACGAATTAAAACGCCGAATAGGCGGCGAACATTTAGAGATAGTGGTTGAAGCAAGAGATTTGGTTCGCTCCAAATCGATAATCGAAGAAATTGTGAATGTAAAAGCGGAAGTAGATGAATCTCTAAATTCAATCTCTGCGCCGGTTTCAACCGGAACTGCTGCGCTAGTGGAAGTTATTAATTCTTTGAGCGCAGTTGGAATTAATCCCCTTGATATTGCGCTAAAACGACCATCTTTAGACGATGTCTTTTTGGCACTAACCGGACATAAGGCGGAGGAAAGTAAATGAGCGCAATCTCTGATGCTCTGATAATTACACAAAGACAACTTCGACTTCTGACCAGAGTTCCAGAGGTCTTGATTTTCTCAACAATTCAACCGGTTATGTTTGTGCTGCTATTTCGTTATGTGTTTGGTGGATCCATCGACACCGGACAGCCTGGCGGATACGTTCAACTTTTAATGCCCGGTATCTTCGTTCAAACAGTTGCATTTACATTGGCCAGTACCGCATCTGGTATCGCCGAAGATATGCAAAAGGGATTAATTGATCGATTCCGGTCATTGCCAATTTCGCAATCAGCCTTTGTAGTGGGTAGAACTTTAGGTGATGCGTTACTTAACGTAGTTGTGTTAACGGTTATGGGAATTACTGGCTTTATTGTTGGTTGGCGGCCAAGTACTGGCGCTTTCCAAATTCTTCTAGGTTTTCTCTTCCTGCTCTTCTTTGGCTACTCACTTTCCTGGATTGGGGCAATTGTCGGCCTCTCTGCTCGTGATTTTCGGGTAGTCCAAAATGTAAGTTTCTTAGTAACTTTCCCGCTTACCTTCTTATCGAATGCGTTCGCTCCAACAACAGGAATGCCTAAGCCACTTCAATACGTGGCTGAATGGAACCCAGTTTCAACAATGGTTGCGGGTTGTCGTGAACTATTTGGTGTCGAAAACCAATTTGGAGTTACCGCGGGGTCATTCCCAAGTGAACAACCCCTGATTACTTCACTTATTTATATAGTTTTGATCTCTGCCATCTTTGTGCCATTGGCCTTACGCAAATATCGCAAATCCTTTGGCTAATAGCTACCTAGCATTATGAACTTCTAACCAAGTTCTTTTTACTAGATCAATATCTCCTTCTGGTGAGATTGAATCAATAAAGGAATTAAATGAAGTGCCACCATCACCAAGTTGCACTAACTTATGAGGCCGATTGTGTAAGAACTCCGTAACGTTTGAATGAATCGTTTGCACATATAGCCGACAAAGTTCCACTTCCTCTTCAGGGGTCCAATCTCCTGGTTTCATTAAAATTCCGTGAGCGAAGGCTCTAATTATTGAAGATCGATAATCACTATTTCTAAGACGATGGACAAAGCTATCGACAGTTTGAGTGAAATCTCTACTTAAATGTACATATAAAACGTTCTTGTCATCAAAACGTTCAGCCATACTTCCTAAAAACCAAGTTAATCGATTGTCAGCTTCAATATGCGAAATCGGGAAATTGAAACGATCTTCGCCAATCTTGCCACCGCGTGATTCATGCGCTGAGGTGTAATTGGTTAAGTGCTTGCAAGCTTCAGCAAACGTTTTGGATCCAGAACGACCAGGACTTAGGACAAAAATATGATCGTATTTCAAGAGCGCCTCCGCTAGTAATCAATCTTGCTTGGTTTGCCAACGATATAACTTGCACCAGCTTGTAACAAGCAAATGACTACCACGCCATACATAGCGATATCCCAGCTATCTGATATTTCATGCAACTTTGCCATGAAATAAGGTCCGGTTGCACTTATCGAGTACCCGAATGCTTGCATCATTGTAGAGAGATTTCTGGTCGCTTCTGGGCTGTTGGATTTTAAACCAGCCATCATTAGTGCTAACGGGAAAGCAATTGAGATGCCAATGTTCGAAAGTGAGAGCCAGATAAAAAGCACCCATCCGGTCTGAAGCGTGACCATGAAGAACGAAAGAGCGGTAAATAGCGAAGTTCCGATCAGCATAGCTCTCTGGCTTCCGGATTTTTCAAAGTAATGAGGAAAAATAACTCCGACTGCCGAACCGATGATTCCCGACAACGAGAGCGCAATTGCAGCGCTACTTAAGGTAAAACCTTTAGTCGTAAGAATAGTTGGAAACCAAGTGGCAGTTGCATAGAAAGTCATTGATTCCAAACCAAAGAAGAGCACTAAGGCCCAAGCAATCGGATTCTTAAATGCTTTAGATCGCCAAAAAACTGGTACTTCAAAACTATCGTTCTGTTTCGAATTATCTTTTTTTAACCACCAATAGAGCGTTGCTAAGGTCGAGATTGCAATCCATGGGAGCATCGACATACGCCAAGAGAGTGAATTTATTTCCGCTAACGGAACTGAAATCGCTACTGAAACCGCCGCCGCTAATCCCATTATGGTTACGTAAACCCCTGTTAAGTATCCAGAATCATTAGGGGCATGTTCTTTTACCCATGCTGGAAGTTCATAGTTCATAACTGCAATTGCTAAACCCATGCAGAGCGCAAAGAAATAGAGCCCAATTAAGCCAGTGGTCGCTCTGCCAATCATTGCGATGGTTAAGGCGGTAAGTGCTAATTTAATAATTCGATTGCTGGAGCCAAGTTTGGCAACTTTCGACATTACTAAACTAGTCGCGGCAAAACAGAGAATTGGCAGCCCCGCCAAAATTGATAAAGCCGAGTTACTTAAATTGAAGTAGTTTTTTAGAATTGGAATCAATGGCCCTACTAAAACTAGGCCAGCGCGCATGTTCAGAGCAGCCAAATAAATTGGCAGGCCAACTTTATTCCTGGAATTAAGCAATTGAATTACTTGTGTGTTCCTTCAAATTTACGCTGCTCTGCCAACCAATCCATTAGCGCGAAGAGCACGCCTGAAATTACAAAGGTAAGGTGAATGTAAATTCTCCACTTAGTTCCGTCATGAACCATGTCTTGCCCGGAAAGTTCTATGAAGTCCTTTAAGAGTTCAATCACTGAAATAGCAACTAAGGATCCGATCAGTTTAATTTTTAAACCGCTGAAATCAATGGTTCCCATCCAATGTGGCCGATCATCTGAATTTCTTGCCTCGTCAATCCGCGATACGAAATTCTCATAACCTGCAAATATCACCATCAGAATCAGATTTGATAGCAAAGTCAGATCAAGTAACGCCAATAGTGCAAGGGTGAATTCATGTGAATCCATATGCCCGATATCTGTGACTAGATGCCAAAATTCCATAAGAAAGCGATAGCCCAGTAATCCAAGCGCGCCAACTAAGCCGACATAAAGTGGCGCCAACAGCCATCTTGATCTAAAAAGGATAACTTCGATTAGGTGTACAACTTTATTCATAATCTTTCCTTACTCAGGCTTTGCGATGCTTTGGTAGGTAACTGCTGCCATGACGCCACCTAAAATTGGGGCAAAGATATAGAGCCACGCATTGCTCCAATCTCCGGAAATTAGGGCTGGACCAAACCAGCGCGCTGGATTGAGCGCCGCACCTGTGATTGGACCAACTGAGAAAATAATTGCCGTTATCGTCAAACCAATTGGTAATCCGGCCAATTTCGAAATGCTGCTTCGCTTATCAACCGCAACTCCGAAAATTACAAACAGTAAAAATGCGGTGCCGATTACTTCAACTAGGAAACCGGCGCCAATGGTGGTTTCAGATGCAATTGCAGGTAGTCCATAACCGTTTTCTTTGCCATAGATATAGCAAAGCGCTAGCGACGCAACTGCGGCACCAGACATTTGCGATGCCACATATATTAGAAATTCCTTTACATCAATTCTCTTTGTTATAAGCATCGCAGCTGAAACTGCTGGATTGAAATGAGCACCAGAAATTCCGGCTAGTGCAGATACCATGACAAAGATGGCAAGACCGTGAGCAAAAGCCACTCCAATCAAATCCGCTTTTCCAGAAACTATTGCTCCAACTCCTAAGAATATTAGGGTGAACGTTCCTAGGAATTCTGCAAAAATCTTCTTGCTCATCTGGCTCCTTATAGTTTAGCTAACCAATCTTTATACGATTCTGAGAGCTGCGTGACTTCCTTTAACTGCGTAATCTTCCCACGCTCACCAGATTTGGCAGCGAATAAATCCCTGATTGTTACTTCGTGTTGTGGTTTAAACTCAACACGAATCAAATCCCCTGCTTTAATTTCACCTTCTTCGATGATTCTTAGATATGAACCTGGTCTTAAGGCAGCGGTAAAGTCCTTAATCAAGGTTGGACGATCCCAAAAACCGGCAAAAACTCGACATGGAATTCTTGGTTCAGAGACTTCTAAAAGCACGTTGCCAATCCTCCATCGTTCGCCAATAAGCGCACCATTTACATCAATACCTTCGGTAGTTAAATTCTCACCAAATGCGCCGTTATTAATCTCTACTCCAATTTGGCGCTCCCACCATCTGGCATCTTCGGAGGCATATGCATAAACCGCTTTATCAAAACCGCCGTGATGTTTTTTATCAACTACTACATCGCCGGCCAATCCATTGTCCGTAAATCTAATAGCGCCATTAACGGGACGTTTATCAATTCCAGTTTTTCCTTCGCTTCCGGTCCACGCGCCTTCATGTACCACTGCTGCGACATTGACTGTTAACACTTTAGCTGTTTGCGCCATGAGAGAAAGGTATACATATACTCCCTTTATGCGCGCTGTTTATTTCGAAACTTTTAAGGGTCCGATTGAGGTTCGTGATCTTGAAATCCCTTACCCTGCACCAAATTCAGTTCTGGTAAAGGTGGCGGCGACTGGATTGTGCAGAAGTGATTGGCATGGATATGTTGGTCACGATTCGGATATCAAATTACCTCACGTACCTGGCCATGAGTTAGCTGGCACTGTTGCACAAATAGGCAGCCGAGTTAAAGGTTTCCAAATTGGTGATCGAGTAACAGTCCCCTTTGTAAATGGTTGCGGAACATGTCAATGGTGCAAGTCTGGAAATGCACAAGTTTGTGAAGTACAGACGCAGCCTGGATTTACTCATTTCGGCAGCTTTGCAGAATTTGTGGAAATCAGAAATGCCGATTTCAATCTAATCAAACTACCCGATGCCATTACTTTCGAAACTGCCGCAGCTTTAGGTTGTCGTTTTGCAACCGCATTTCGAGGTTTGACCGCCAGAGGTAATTTAAATTCCGGAGATTTAGTAGCAATTTATGGTTGCGGTGGAGTTGGTTTATCTGCGGTGGCAATTGCCAAAGCATTTGGCGCAAAAGTTGCGGCCGTTGATGTTAATGAAATTGCCCTAGAAAATGCGCGTCAACTTGGTGCAGATTATCTTCTTCAAAGCGAGGTTGCGGTATCTGAAATTCAATCACTTGGTGGCGCCGATATCTCTGTTGATGCCCTGGGCAGCCAAGTGACCGCAGAACTTTCTATCAAGTCCCTACGACGACTTGGCAAGCACATCCAATTAGGGCTCCTGCTCTCAGAATCTGGCTTAACGCCAATTGCGATGGCTCGAGTAATTGCATGGGAACTTGAAATTATCGGTTCACATGGCATGGCCGCAAGAGATTATCCAGCAATGCTTTCGATGATTGAGAGCGGTAAGTTGGACCCAAGTAAGTTTATTAAGAAGAGAATTACTCTTGAAGAAGCTCCAAAGGC
Source organism: Candidatus Nanopelagicaceae bacterium (assembly GCA_018883345.1). Classification (GTDB taxonomy): domain Bacteria; phylum Actinomycetota; class Actinomycetes; order Nanopelagicales; family Nanopelagicaceae; genus ZLKRG08. Next base: position 61,078 of record VEQG01000002.1, on the reverse strand, counting down.
CCTGCAAGAGATGGATAGTCAGATACAAGATGGAATCACCATCATTCATCCTTGAAAGACTTACTTCAAATTAGTTGTACCAACGGATCATTCCGATAATGCCGGCGGTGGCATAAAAGAATTGCAAGAAGAGAATCCCACGATGTTTACCTAGATAGGCCCAGATTCCGATCAAAAAAGAACTAAGTAGCAAGAGCGTAAAACCAATAAATTCAAGACCCGTGTTTGATGCCACCAACAAGGAATAAGCGATAGCGGTAACTACGCCCATCCATTCGAAAGCTTTACCTTTACTCATTTTCTTATCTTAAACCTGATACTTTCGGCCGCGTGATTGATTTACTGCAAGTCCTCCCTGCATATGCGCTTACGGTGCTTGTTATCGTTGCGGTTCCAGGTCAAGGAGTTGCTATGGTGTTACGTCAATCAATTCTAAGTGGGAAACAAGCAGCGTTCTATTCGATAATTGGAAACACCACTGGCCTATTTATCTGGGGAATCTTAAGTAGCGTCGGGTTGTCGGCAATTTTTCAAGCTTCAGAAACCGCGTTTAATATTTTGAAATGGGCGGGAGTTGCTTATTTGACTCTGCTATCAATTCAAACGCTATTGCAGTTAAAGAATCAGGCTGGAAAGTTTGAATATGAATCAGGCGAAAGGGCTAAAGCTTTTGGTCCGGCTTTTCGAATTGGAATTACCACTAATTTAACCAACGTTAAAGCAGCGGTCTTTAGCGTCGGATTAGTTCCACAATTTGTACCCCAAACATTTAACCTTGGTTGGGGAATCTTTATCCTCTCCTGCGTTTGGGCAGTAATTTCTATGTCCTGGTATTCGCTAATGATTACCGTGGTTGATAAGTCTTCCAAATGGATCCAAAAACCCGGAATCAGGCGGGCACTTACCGCGATTAGCGCGGTTGGCATAGCCGTGCTCGCAATTGGATTGGCGATGACCAATGCGAATTAGTGAATTCTGGAACCGGCTCAATCAGGTTTATCCCAATGCAGAAACTTTCGCCAAAGATGTTTCCATTACCGAACTCGGTTCGATGACTATTGAAGCAGCTCTAGCGACCGGTTTTGAGCCTGATGAAATTTGGAAAATTTTGGTTCGTCGAGATCCAGAAATTGATAATCGTTGGAATTAAGCCAACATCAATAACGAATTTTCAAAAATTATGTCAGCATCATAATCAACAGTTGCGACATGGTAACTATTAATTAATTCAATCCGTTGCTTTTGCGTTGAACCAATCTCATTCATGTAAATATCAGTGTTATAAACCGGAAGTACATGGTCATCTTTAGAGTGAAAAATCATGAATGGTGCCTTGATTTCAGGAAGTTTTGCCCTTGAATCTTTAAGCAATTTTCTAAGCTGTACCACGCCCTTTAATGGCAATGCATCGTATGACCACTCACTCGAACCTGGACGTTTGATATCTCCTCCAACTGCCTTTAATTTTGGTACAAATTTGGAAATTAATGGCAGAAAATATTGCGCCGGACCTTTGATAGTAATCATCGGATTAACAAAAACTAAACCGGCGATTTTCTCTCCGAATCTATGGGCAACTTGAATCGAAGTTGCCCCACCCATGGAGAGTGCGAATACGTAAACTCGATCGCATTTTGCAAGAAGCTCTTCAACATCTTTGCTTGCACGATCTGGCCACTCTTGCCAAGAAACTTCATTTAAATCTTGCCAATTAGTGCCGTGACCAGGCAGACGAGGCACTCTCACTGTGTAACCACGATCATTCAAGAAATGCGCCCACGGGCGCATCGCAGCTGGTGAACCCGTAAAACCATGTACAAGCACAATTCCTGTTTTTGCATTTGGGCCACTTCCATCAGCCGCAAAATCCGATAACCATCCATGAGGTGCAGTTGTCATGGCTTTAATTTACTCTTCAGATTGTGAATGAGGTGTCATGGCAGGCAAGCTTTGATGATTTAGGGCGCCCTCTTGCTGCCACTACCTTTGTAATCGTTGACCTCGAAACCACAGGAGGTTCGCCAGGTTTAAATGCCATAACCGAGATTGGCGCACAAAAGGTCTGCGGTGGCCAGGTAATCGGTGAATTTCAAACTTTAGTTAACCCAGGCGTTCCCTTACCGCCTTTTATAACGGTTCTGACTGGGATAACCGAGGCGATGTTATTACCAGCTCCAAAGATCGAAGAAGTCTTTCCGCAACTACTTGAATTTCTTGGAAATGAATCCGAAACCGTTCTCGTAGCACATAACGCACCTTTTGATATCGGATTCTTGCGCGCAGCTGCCACCGCACTTGGATATAACTTCCCTAAATATCAAGTGTTGGACACCGTGAAAATTGCACGCCAAGTATTAACTAAGGATGAAGTTCGAAACTACAAACTAGAAACGCTCTCTCAATTTTTTCGCACCGATACTGCACCCACTCACAGAGCTCTGGATGATGTTCGTGCCACAGTATCTGTATTTCATGGTCTCATCGAAAGATTAGGTTCGTTCGGGATATTTACTCTGGAAGAACTTAAAGAATTTTCTAATCGAATTACCAAAGCTCAAGCTGCAAAGAAGCATTTAGCCGCAAATATTCCAGCTTCACCGGGTGTTTATATCTTCAAAGACGCCAAAGGAGATCCGCTGTATGTCGGCACCTCTAAGAATCTTAAATCGCGAGTAAGAACATATTTCACTGCAGGTGAGACTCGTAAACGCATACGAGAGATGATTCAAATAACCGAGCGCATCGACTGCATAATCACCCCAACCGCACTAGAGGCGCAGGTTCGCGAACTTCGACTAATTCAAGGAGCGCAACCTAGGTATAACCGTCGCTCCAGAAATCCCGAGCGAGTTGCTTGGATTAAATTAACCGATGAAACATTCCCGAGATTGGTTATTTCAAAGGGTGCACCGGTTGATCCAGCTGGAGTTATCGGGCCAATCGCTGGTGGCGCCGCTATCGAGTCTGCAATCGCCGCGATTCATGAATATCTGCCAATTCGTCAGTGCAAACCAAAAATTACTGAAAAGAGCATAAAAACAGCGCCACCCTGCATCCTCTTTGAGATCAATAAGTGTGGCGCCCCATGTATCGGACATCAATCCATCGCCTCTTACAATGACTTGATTTCTAAATATCAAAATCTTTTAGAGGTCGATTTTCGAACCATGCATGACTTCTCAAATTCAAAGATGGCAGAACTTTCCCTATTGGAAAAATTTGAGGAAGCAATTGAGGTGCGGGATCGCTATTCGTACTTACTACGTGCGGCAGCCCGAATCGAAAGGCTAAATTCAATTGCGAAAATTCCAGAATTAATAGTCGCAAAGCCGGCGGGAGATTATTGGGAATTTGCTTCGATCAAATATGGACGGCTCGCGGCTACCAACATCTCGACTCCAACTACATCTGCGGCTTCGGCAATTGAGTCTCTTGAATTAATCGCTGAACAGGTTCTGAATAATGGCTTTCTGCAACAAGTAAATTATGAAGAAGTTGAGTTGATCCTAAATTACTTAGAGAGCGAAGGCGTTAGATTGGTAAAAGTTGAAGGCGAATACTCTTACGCCCTCTTCGGACCTAACTCGCAAGCCGCCCGTATCTCTAATTATGATTTCGCTATCGCTTGAGTCAATTTAACCCAGCGATTTAATAAATCAAGTGCCGCACCAGAATCAATCGCTTCCATAGCGGCGGCAATTCCCTCTTCGAAACGAGTGGCTAAATCCAATTCTGCGTCATTGTTATATGCAGCTATAGCCGCTGCAGAATTTAAAATTGTGGCATCTCGTGGAGCGCCCTTTTCTCCTGCAAAAACCGCCAGGGCGATTTTGGCATTATCTGATGCTTCGCCTCCTACTAATTTCTCAATTGGTGAATAGGAAATACCAAAATTTGGTGGGTCGATTAGACCTGATTCAATCTCCCCATTTCCTATTGTTAACACTTGGGTGGTGGTTGTTAACGTCAACTCATCCAAGCCATCATCGCCACGGAAAACAAAACCATCCACACCGCGATCTCCCAGTACTTGCGCCATAACCAAGTGCATCCGATCGTTAGCTACGCCAATTGCAGCTGACTTCGGTTTGGCTGGATTAGCTAATGGCCCCAAAATATTAAACACGGTTGGAACGCCAAGCTCTTTACGCACCGGAGCTGCATGGCGCATCGATGGATGAAAATTCGGTGCAAAACAAAATCCGATTCGAAGTTCAGCAACGCATTCCTCAACCAATTTGCCATCTAGATTTATTGCAACTCCCAGCGCCTCAAGTAAATCCGCTGAACCAGACTTTGAGGATGCGGCACGGTTGCCATGTTTTACGACCACCGCGCCAGCTGCTGCTGCAACAATTGCTGACATCGTTGAAATGTTGATGGTGTTAAATTTATCGCCACCAGTACCGACAATATCTACTGCTCGTTGCGAGATATTTATCGGAGCAGAGTGCTCGTACATCTCAGCAACTAAAGCTCCTACCTCGTCGGAGGTCTCACCTTTTTCCTTAAGGGCAAGTAAGAACCGCTTTAAATCCTCCGGGTTGGCACGTCCCTCCAAAATATCGCGCATCAATTCGCGCACTAACTCTGTCGGTAAATCTAAATAATTATCAAGAAGCTCAAAAGCGCGATTCCAAGACATACTTGCGCCCTTAAGAAATTTAATTAAGCGTTCGCTAAGAAACGAGCGCGTAGAAGTTCGGTAGCTGTCTTAGCTAATGCAAAGGCATCGACAGGATGTTGCAGCGATGCTTCTGCTCTTGACCATGCTGCCAACCAAGAATCAGATTGACGAGCAATCAAGACGATTGATGGTGGGCAATTAAATACTTCGTCTTTCAATTGGCGAGCCACTCCGATTCCGCCTTCTGGAACTGCCTCGCCATCTAAAATAAATAGATCGGCGCGAACTTGGCCTTTGGTATCGGTTTGGTCGACATATTGGCGAAGCGCATCCGCAGTTGCAAATTCAATGGTTTCGATTGGCAGATCAGCAGCTAGCTTTGAGCCCAAGGCTGCCTTGATGGCACCACGAACTGATGAATCATCTGAGTAGATGAGTACGCGTGCGTTCATACGGCAATTCTAGGACCCCAACCCTGCTCGTTTTGACCCAAAATGGCGCATTTCTCAGGTGAGCCGTTTCACCAAGTTTGAGTGGTAATTCCTGGGGTTTTGAAGCTTAAAGATGTGAGTTTAAGCGTCATTTCCGCGATAATTCCCCCCATGTCTAATGCTTCAAATGCGACAAGCACCGTGGGCGGCCATCAGGTAAATCGCCCAAATCTCGTTGCAGTCGGAACCATCGTTTGGCTCTCTTCTGAATTGATGTTCTTCGCTGCGCTCTTTGCCATGTATTTCACAACTCGTGCAGTACAGGGCCCTGAGATTTGGTTTGAGTCAACTGAGATTCTCAATATTCCATTCGCAGCAATCAATACCACCGTGTTGGTTCTATCTTCTCTCACCTGCCAATTCGGAGTATTCGCTGCTGAGCGATTCCAACCACGTCGTAGCGGTTCGTTATTACAAATTGGCAAATGGGGAATGCGTGAATGGTTCACACTCACATTCTTAATGGGTGCTTTCTTTATTGCCGGTCAGGTGTATGAATATGCGCATCTAGTTGAAGAGGGCTTAACTCTTTCTTCCAATGCCTATGGTTCTGTTTTCTACTTAGCAACTGGATTTCACGGTCTTCACGTGACCGGTGGATTAATCGCCTTCCTTCTGGTCATGATTCGCGTAGCAAAGGCAAGACGTTTCGGACATTCTCAAGCAACAACTGCAATCGTGGTTTCTTACTACTGGCACTTCGTAGACGTTGTTTGGATCGCACTTTTCTCAGCAATCTATTTAATTAAGTAAGGATCGGTATAGAACAAAATGATTTCGCGTTTTCGCAAAGCTCGGTTCGCATCACCGGTACTTCTACTGCTTGCATTGATTTCGGTAGGTTCAACATTCTCAGCTCTCTCGGCAAGCGCTGAAAGCAAAAGCCAGCCAACTGCAGAATCAAGATCAGCTCAGATCGAAGAAGGTCGTGAGATTTTCCTTAAAGGTTGCTCTTCATGCCATGGTTTAAATGCGGAAGGTTCTGACATTGCGCCATCACTAATTGGAGTTGGCGCAGCATCAGTAGATTTCCAAGTAGCAACTGGTCGTATGCCAATGGCAGATATGTCTGTCCAAGCTATGCGTAAAACACCAGTTTATGACGCTGAAGAGACTGCGGCGCTGGCTGCATATGTCGCATCCTTAGCGCCTGGCCCTGCAATTCCAACTGACGAACAATTAAATTACGAACGCGATGGAAATTTGGCAGAAGGTGGAGAGCTATTCCGAACCAACTGCGCAATGTGCCATAACTTCGCAGCGCAAGGTGGTGCACTTACTAAAGGTAAATATGCACCAACTTTGATGGGCGTTGAACCAGTACATATCTATGAAGCAATGATTACTGGACCGCAAGCAATGCCAGTTTTCTCAGATAAGACTCTTACACCTGAAGAGAAACTTTCAATTATCAAATGGATCAAGAATGCAGAGCAAGAACCTGCGCAAGGTGGAATTGCACTTGGTCGCGTTGGTCCCGTAACTGAAGGTCTTTTTGGTTGGATTTTTGGACTTGGACTGTTGATTGGAATTGCAGTCTGGCTAGCATCGAAAGCGAGATAACGTGTCAAAGGAATTAAACCCAATGGGAAATCCAGTAGAAAATCCTGGCCTACCAGAACACGTTCATCGTCGTGCAGATGAAGATCCAAAAGCGGAGAAGCGCGCAGAACGCCAAGTCGCTTCCCTATTTGCACTCTCTGCTTTAAGCACAATTCTCTTCATCTACAGCTATTTCTTCATCAAGAAAGATGTATTTGCATTCATTCCATTACTTGGAAATATGAATATTCAACAATTACTTCTTGGCTTAGGTCTCGCTGGCGCATTTTTATTTATTGGTTTAGGTGCAGTTGCCTGGGCTCGTCAATTGATGCCAGATACTGAAGTCGTTGCACAACGTCATGAATTTAGATCTGCCGATGAAGATCGTAAAGAATTTGTTGAAACAGTTAAGACACAGGCAGCGGCGGCTGGAATTGGTCGTCGTCCATTAATTAAACGAACACTTGGTGCAGCCCTTGGCCTAGTTGGTTTAGGTCCAATCATTATGCTTCGCGATTTAGGCCCATTGCCTGAAAAAGAGCTTGAAAAAACCTCTTGGAAAGCAGGAACTCGCCTAGTTACCGATCCAGGTGATCGCCCAATTAAAGCCTCCGAACTGGAAGTTGGCGCAGTAGTTCAAACTCTTCCTGAGGTGGATCACCCGGAGCATCGTTCATTAAATGACATTGCCAAAGATCCAGTACTGCTTATCAGATTACGTCCAGAAGATTTCAATCTTGATGCGGAGCGACTCTCATGGACTTACGAAGGCATCATCGCTTTTTCAAAGATTTGCTCACATATGGGTTGCGCAGTTGCGTTGTACGAACAATCAACGCATCACCTGCTCTGTCCTTGCCATCAATCAACTTTTGATGTGACACGTGCTGCGAAGGTTATCTTCGGTCCAGCTGCAAGACCACTACCGCAATTAGCAATCACAGTAGATTCCGAGGGCTACCTAATTGCTAAACAACCATTTACCGAATCTGTTGGTCCAAGTTATTGGGAGCGTGATAGCAAATGAGTGCTAAAGAAAAAGTTCCAGCAGCGATAGCTAACTACGTCGACGAACGTACCGGAGCCGCAAAATGGCTTAAGAAGAATTTAACCAAAGTCTTCCCTGATCACTGGTCATTCATGCTCGGTGAAATCGTGCTCTACTCATTCATTATTCTTTTAGCCACCGGTGTCTTTCTTACTTTCTGGTTTGATCCTTCAGCTAAAGAAGTTATCTATAACGGCTCTTACGAACCACTTAAAGGTTTAAAGATGTCGGCGGCATACGAATCAACACTACATCTTTCATTTGATGTACGCGGCGGTCTATTAATGCGCCAGATCCATCACTGGGCTGCTCTGATCTTCATGGCGGGAATGATTCTGCATATGCTTCGCGTCTTCTTCACCGGAGCATTCCGCAAACCACGTGAATTCAACTGGGTTATTGGCATCGGCTTACTAACTCTTGGAATTATCGAAGGCTTCCTTGGATACTCATTACCTGATGATCTACTTTCAGGAACTGGTATTCGTATTACTGAAGCAATTATTCAAGCGTTCCCAGTTGTTGGTAGCTACTTAGCATTCTTTGTTTTCGGTGGCCCATTTCCTGGTGAAGCATTTATTCCGCGCATCTATACAGTGCACGTGCTTTTACTTCCAGGAATTTTCTTGGCGTTAATTACTGCGCACTTGATGTTGGTTTGGTATCAGAAGCACACTCAGTACCCTGGCCCTGGACGAACCGAGAAAAATGTAGTTGGTTATCCATTGATGCCTATTTATATGGCAAAAGCTGGTGGATTCTTCTTCATCGTATTCGGTATTACTGCCCTACTAGGAGCCGTGGCATCAATTAACCCAGTTTGGTTATATGGCCCGTATACACCTGGTCAAATTTCTGCTGGTTCTCAACCTGACTTCTACATGGGATGGATTGATGGTTTGGTTCGAATGGCGCCGCCACTTGAAACACATGCCTTTGGTTACACCATCTCTTGGAATATTTTGCTGCCAGGTTTAATTATTCCTGGTTTGATCTTTACTCCAATGGCGCTCTACCCATGGATTGAAAGTTGGATCACTGGAGATAAGCGTGAGCATCACTTGCTAGATCGTCCACGCAACGTCCCTAACCGTACTGCGATTGGCGCAGCGGTAATGATGTTCTTCTTTGTAGCTTTGCTAAATGGTGGAAATGATCTAATTGCTACTCACTTTGATTCCTCAATAAATCACATCATGTGGTTTACCCGAATCGGAATTATTGTCTTGCCAATTCTGACTTTCTTTATAACTAAGCGCATTTGCCTATCGCTACAACGAGCAGACCGCGAGTTGGTGCTTCATGGTCGCGAGACCGGACGTTTGGTTCGTCTGCCTCATGGTGAATTCGTAGAAATACATGAGCCGCTTTCAAAAGAAGAGCTCTGGACTTTGACTTCACATGAACAAGCAGGCGCGCTAGAGCTTCCTGAGGTAGATGCAAATGGCGTTAGCCGCCCAGGCAGATTACGCGCCAAACTTCGCGCAAATTGGTCAGCAGCTAATGCAGTCCAGATTCCAAAGCCAAGCGCTAAGGAACTCGAAGATAACTCGCATCACTAGAAAGTTAACTCTTAAAAACCCCTTGGTTATTTGCCAGGGGGTTTTTAATTTAGAAAATTAGTAGCAACTGCAATCAAAATAGCACTACCTAAAATCAGACGATAAATAACAAATGGTTGAAAACTCTTCTTTGATATGTACTTCATCAGCCACGCTATAACTGCATAGCCAACTGCAAAGGCGATGGTTGTTGCTATGAACGTTTCGCCCAATGAATAAACTTCAGTTGTCGGATCGCTGATGACTTGATACAACTGATAAAGGCCAGATCCTAAAACTGCAGGAATGGCCAAAAAGAATGAAAATTTAGTTGCAGCGCTACGATTAAAACCCAATAAACGACCTGCTGCAATGGTCGCACCAGATCTTGAAACTCCAGGAATCAATGCTAAAGATTGCGCGAATCCCAGCATTAAAGCTTCCTTTACATTTAAATCCCTGCTCCCCTTTTGATTATCGCCGACATAATCTGCCAATCCAAGAATCAAACCGAAGATTATTAACATCAGGGCAACTAAGGTAAGTGAGCGGAAGGTAGTTTTAATTGAGTCTTGAAATAGAAAGCCCAAGCAAAAAATTGGGATTGAGCCAATGATTATCATCCAACCCATTTTGTTATCAGCACGAGCCTCTGAATTTAGATTGCGCTTTCGAAGAATATTGAAAGCAGTCCAATTTCTGACAATCGACAAAATCTCTCGGCGGAAGTAGATCAAGACAGCTAGTTCAGTACCTATCTGAGTGATCGCAGTGAAAGCTGCCCCAGGATCTTTGGCATTAGGCAAGAACTCACCAACGATTCGAAGATGAGCGCTTGAGGAAATAGGAAGGAATTCTGTAAGGCCTTGTACTAGCCCCAGAAAAACTACCTCGAATAAATTAGTGATGTGCTGAAACTTCTGGCTGTTCGTATTCGGTTACAAAGCCGACGATTGAAATAATCAAACCGCCCGCTGCGATAGCAGTTAGCCACCAACCAATAATTAAGCCAAGTCCAGCTAAGACCGCAAAAGCTGCAACTGGAAGTGGCCACCAAGAATGTGGTGAATAGAAACCTAATTCGCCGGCTCCATCTGAAATCTCTGCCTCTAAATTATCTTCTGGGAGAATTTCACCAATCTTACGTTGAGTAAACCAGACGTAAAAGCCGACCATGAATGCAAGCGCAGCACTAAGAATCAAACAAGCGATACCTACTGGTTCGCCGCCGATGACCCAGTAGATCGCCGCCATCAATGAATAGAAAAGTCCGATACCGGTAAAGAGAACCCAATTAGTTTTCATTATTAATGATGTCCTTCAATCGGTGCTTCTGGATGATTTACATCCCACGCTGGTCTTTCAGAACGAATGCGTGGCATTGAGTAGAAATTGTGACGTGGAGGTGGACATGTAGTTGCCCATTCAAGTGACTGTCCGTAACCCCATGGATCATTTGATTCAACCTTAGGTGATTTACGAGTTATCCAAACGTTTACGAAGAATGGAATCATAGATAGCGCCAACAGGAATGAACCTACCGTTGAAAGCATATTCAAATCAGTGAAGCCGTCAGTAGAGAGGTAATCTGCATAACGACGTGACATTCCCTTGATGCCCAACCAGTGCTGAACCAAGAAAGTTAAGTGGAATCCGAAGAAAAGTGTCCAGAAGTGAATCTTGCCTAGACGCTCGTTTAACATCTTTCCGGTCATCTTTGGCCACCAGAAATAGAAGCCGCCAAACATCGCAAAGACCACAGTTCCGAATAGCACGTAGTGGAAGTGCGCCACCACGAAATATGAAGCAGATACTGCGAAATCCAATGGTGGTGAAGCCAAAATAATTCCGGTCAAACCACCGAATAAGAAAGTAATTAGGAATCCGACTGACCAAAGCATTGGCGTATCCATTGATATTGAACCGCGCCACATTGTGCCAATCCAGTTAAAGAACTTAACACCAGTTGGAACACCAATTAAGAATGTCATGAATGAGAAGAATGGAAGTAGAACTTGTCCTGTTGCAAACAAGTGGTGCGCCCAAACTGAAACAGATAGCGCGGCGATTGCAATTGTTGCGGCAATCAAACCTTTATAACCAAAGACTGGCTTTCGGCTAAAGACTGGCAAGATTTCAGTGATGACGCCAAAGAACGGCAGCGCAAGAATGTAAACCTCTGGATGTCCGAAGAACCAGAAGAGATGCTGCCAAAGCATTGCGCCACCATTGGCTGGATCGAAAATATGTGTACCAAATAAGCGATCTGATTCAAGCGCTAAGAAAGCTGCTGCAAGTGGTGGAAAGGCAAGCAGTACCAAGATTGAGGTAAGCAAAACGTTCCAGGAGAAGATCGACATACGGAACATCGTCATGCCCGGTGCGCGCATTGTGAAAATTGTTGTAATGAAATTTACGCCACCAAGAATTGTGCCAAGACCACCCATTGCCAAACCGACAATCCATAGATCTGCACCGATACCTGGTGAATACTCTGCATTTGCTAGCGGCGCATATGCAGTCCAACCAAATGAAGCTGCGCCACCAGGAGTTAAAAATCCCGCGGTAGCCATAATTCCACCGAAGAGGAATAGCCAGAACGAGAACATATTTAATCTTGGGAAGGCAACGTCAGCTGCGCCGATTTGTAGCGGCATGATTACGTTTGCAAAACCAACAAACAATGGTGTTGCGAACATCAAAAGCATGATGGTGCCATGCATTGTGAAAATCTGGTTGTACTGCTCGTTAGACAGGAATTGCATGCCTGGACGAGCTAGCTCTGCACGTAAAAAGAGCGCTAATAAACCGCCAATTAAGAACCATACGAATGTGGTTATTAGGTACATGTAACCGATCGTCTTGTGATCAGTTGAGGTAATCCACTTTACAAATAATCGACCTTTAGAAGTCGGTGGTAGCGGTGCACGCGTAATTTGAGTTACTGGTGGTTGTGCGTAAGTTGTCATTATGCGCCCGCCTTTAGTGATTCAACATAGGTGTCGTACTCTTCAGGAGTTACAACTTTTACTTTGAAAACCATCTGTGAGTGATTACGTCCGCAGAGAATGTTGCAACGACCTGGGTACTCCCCGAGTTTGTTTGCCGTAAATTCAATACGGTTAGTTACGCCTGGAATATTTTGAATTTGAATCATGAACGCTGGAATCCAGAAACCATGAACCACATCCGGCGAATAAATATTAAAAGCAACTCGCTCGCCTTGCGGAAGTACCAATGTTGGTGGTTGTGCAGGTGTACCTGTTACAACCGCATCTTTTCCGCCATCTTGATGGCCAAATTGCCATGACCATTGGAAACCTGTTACATCAATTGTGTGTTGAACTTGCGAAGGTTCCTTTGCGGTAATCACAGCTTGATCACGAGCAGTGAAGTAAAAGAGAACTGCCACAATTACAAATGGAATAAGTGTGTATGCAACTTCAGCTGGTACGTTGTATTGAGTCTGCTTTGGATATTGTGGATCGCCCTCTTTGCGACGATGACGTAATACTGGCCAGAGAATTAACGCAGCGGTAAAAATTCCTACTGCGCCAGCTGCTAGCCAAGCTCCGCGCCATAGATGCCACGAGGTTTCGTTAACACTTGATAAATCAGATTCATATCCATAAACCGAGCCATTCTCACAGCCGGTTAGGAGTAGGGCGCCGAATACAAAGAGTGCGCCAAGGAGCGCTTTGGCCCCTCGCTTAGAGCGAAATTGCATGGGCAAATCTTAGTGTTAAGCGTAAAAAAGGCTGAATTCCCGCGTGGTGCGGTCACTCACAATTATTGGGTAACGCCGGGAATTATCGGGACTAGTGGAATGAATCGCCGCAGGCACATGAGCCCTGGGCATTTGGATTGTCGATTGTGAAGCCCTGCTTCTCGATAGTGTCCACGAAATCGATAGTTGCGCCTGCCAGATATGGATCGCTCATCTTGTCGACTTTGACCTTCACGGTACCGAAAGAGCGCTCAACATCATCATCCATAGCGCGATCATCGAAATAGAGCTGGTAACGAAGGCCTGAACATCCACCTGGTTGGACCGCCACGCGAAGGTATAGGTCATCGCGACCCTCTTGAGCCAAAAGGCTTGCCACCTTTGCGCTGGCTACTTCAGTAAGACTGATGCCGGTATCTGTTGTCATTTCTCTCTCCGTTGATATCCGTTGATTACTTGGCCTGGTATCAATACAAAGACCCAGGGCCAGGTAAGTCGAATGTTACTCCTTAATTTCTTTTGGTTTAGACAATAACGCTTCTTGTAATAAGAATATGCCCATGACAGAGAAGGCTGAGAAGGCTGAGAAGGTTCCAACGAATCCAAGTGCGACAGGTAAGGGTCGTCCGACCCCTAAGCGCAAAGAGGTGACGGTCAAGCGAGGTGCTTCCCTTGCTCCTGCAAAGACTAAGGAAGAGAAGAAAGCAGCAAAAGCCGAAGCGCGAGTTCAAAGAATTGCCCAACGTAATGCCTTCTTAAGAGGCGACGAGAGCGCACTTCCTTCGCGCGATCGTGGCCCAGTCCGTAAGTATGTTCGCAATATTGTTGACTCAAGAATCAACGTTGGAGAGTTTTTCCTTCCATTTATCTTCGTAGTACTTCTAGTTTCGATGACCCGTAATCAAACTATTGCCATCTTCTCTATTCTTGCAATGTACACAATTATGTTTGTGGCAATTATTGATGGCTGGTTCTTGGGTCGACGTATCAAGCGTCGCGTTGCAGAGAAATTCCCAAATGAGAGCACCAAAGGTTTGGCGCTTTACGGATTTCTTCGTTCAACTCAAATGCGAAGAATGCGTGCTCCAAAACCTCAAATCAAGCGCGGCGAAAAGAACTTCTAATTAAGCACGAGGATTTGGAGAAATAGTTTTCTCTGGGTCTCTTTCGATTAAATTACCAAGCGCTTTATCAATTGCAGCCATTGTTTGGCTACTTAGTTTCACGCCGCTTGCCTTTACATTCTCTTTTATTTGAGCCGGTTTGGTAGCGCCAATAATTGCTGAGGAAACATTTGGATTCTGCAATACCCAGGCAATAGCGAGTTGGCCCATGGTTAGTCCTTCGCCTTCAGCAATCGGACGTAAATTCTGCACTGCAGTTAGCACGTCATCTCGCATCCAGCGATCAATCATTCCGGCGCCACCTTTCTTATCGGTAGCTCTTGAGCCAGCTGGAGCTTTCTTGCCAGGTAGATATTTTCCGGTAAGCACGCCTTGCGCAATTGGCGACCAAACAATTTGTCCGATGCCGTGGTCTCGACAAATTGGATCAACCTCTTTCTCAATAACTCTCCATAGCGCTGAATACTGCGGCTGGCTTGAGACAAAGCGGTTATATCCGAGCTCTTTTTGAATTTTAACGGCTGCGGAAATTTGCTTTGCGTTCCATTCAGAGAACCCGATATACATGACCTTTCCTTGACGGATTAAGTCATCAAAGGCGCTAAGAGATTCTTCTAGTGGTGTTTCATAATCAAAGCGATGAAATTGATATAGATCGATATGGTCAGTGTTTAATCGCTTCAATGATGCGTGCACCGATTCCATGATGTGTTTGCGCGATAACCCGCGATCGTTTTTGCCCGAACCAGTTGGCCAATAAACTTTGGTAAACAATTCATAAGATTCTCTGCGAACACCTTTTAGCGCCTTACCGAGCACGCTTTCGGCCTTAGTCGCAGCATAAACATCTGCAGTATCTAATGTGGTAATCCCACAATCCAATGCAGTACGAACGCACTTAATGGCAGAATCTTGTTCGACTTGAGAACCGTGCGTGATCCAATTTCCAAAAGCGATTTCAGATACATACATTCCCGAATTTCCGAGTTTGCGGTATTCCATAAGACACTCTCCCCTGTCTACCTTGCCAGATTCTTGCTACCTAGACCTTTATATGGTTGTATCCAGCCTACAACTTAATATTTCAAAAACAGGGGAAGTTTGGTGCGAATCCAACGCTGACCCGCAACCGTTAAAGCCGGATTACCTGTTTTTGAAAGAATCGACCACCCGCCGAGGATTGCGGGGCTTTAGTCAAAAGACTTGCAGATATGTCGTTCACTGATTATTCAATTTTTGAATATTAACTGAACGACTTTTTTATTAGTTTCTTGGTAAGCCCAGTAAGTCTCCCTGAAATTTAAGGAACTTAACTGTGAAGAAATTCTTTTCACTCACATCACTAACAACTGTCACACTATTACTTACGTTTTCAATTAATCCAGCTAGCGCAGCCACCGAAAAAGGTTGGCGCTATTGGGGATACTTCCAAGCCGCGCCAGGATCTAATACTTGGAATTACGCATTGACTGGACCAGCCGGTTCGACTCCTAAAGATGGCGCGATCGAAGGCTGGAAGTTCTCATTTTCAAGTGACACCGTTGACACCGGCAATCCAACGCTCAAGCCAAATTTCAAAGCTATCTGCGCAGGTGTAAAACCCCAAGCAGGCATGGCGCGAATTGGTGTTGTAGTTGAATTCGGTTTACGCTCAATTGCACCTAAAGGCGAGAGCGTCCAACAAACTATTAGACAATGCGTAAGTGTGAAAGCCGGTACTAACGGCTTGGATATCTTGAGCAAAGTAGTGCCGGTGCGCACCTCTGCTGAAGGCTTTGTCTGTGGGCTTAATAATTTTCCAGCAAAAGAGTGCAGCACGGAAATCCAGACCCCTAAATCATTAGCTAAGAAAAAGTAAACATTAAGAATTTGCACCCACTGACTTGGTGGCTATGGAGCGCACTCCTAGCCACCACTTTGGTGCGCCTGCAAAATCCATGGGTGACCATCGGTGTGGTTATAGCGACTTCTTTAATTGTTTATCAATTCAAATCAGATGGACCTTGGGCTGATAGCTTTCAATGGGCAATGAAATTGGCTCTTGTCGTCATAGGTTTTAGAGTTTTCATTGGCGTGGTAATTGGAGTTCCAGTTCCTGGCACCACACTATTTAATATTCCGCAAATACCGCTTCCTAATTGGATGGCGGGAATAACTTTGGGCGGGCCAGTTACTAGGGAGCGAATTTCATCAGCGGCAATAGAGAGCTTAACTATTGCAAGCATCATTATTTTATTCGGAGCTGCAACTGCCCTAACCAATCCCCGAGCACTATTAAGAGCGATGCCGCCAATGTTTTACGAAGTGGCTATGGTTTTGGTTATTGCCACCTCTTTGACTCCACAATTAGTAGCCAATCTAAAGCGAATCCGAAT
This sequence comes from Candidatus Nanopelagicaceae bacterium, assembly GCA_018883345.1. GTDB lineage: Bacteria > Actinomycetota > Actinomycetes > Nanopelagicales > Nanopelagicaceae > ZLKRG08. The sequence goes on along the minus strand of VEQG01000002.1, from coordinate 44,600 downwards.
TGCGCAAAAGATGCGTGGTATCAATACCAAAAGATTCCTTTCCTGGAGACAGATAGCTATGCCATTACTCGAGGATTCACTGGCGCGCGCTTTGGATCTTGCAGCTGCGATGGACTCACGCGGATATGGTGTTTCCAGAAAAAGAAGTAAATATCGGCCACAGAAGTTTATGTTCCGCGACCTATTGATGATCTCTTCTTCAATTCTCTTCTTGGCGGTATCAATATGATCAAATTCCAGAATGTTTCGCTCATATACCCAACTGCGGAACGGACCATTCTCGATAAATTAAATTTCGAAATTGGTGAAGGTGAATTTGTACTTTTAATTGGCGAGACCGGAATTGGTAAGAGCTCGGTGCTTCGTCTAATAAATGGTCTAGTCCCCCACCACACTGGTGGCATTTTGGCTGGCAGCGTTGAAGTAGGTGGAATTTCAACGCGCACAGTTAGACCAGGACAATTAGCTGAATTAATCGGAATTGTCGGGCAAAACCCAATTAATGGTTTCGTCACTGACATTGTCGAAGATGAACTTGCATTCTCAATGGAAGCGCTAAATCTTCCCGAAGAGACCATGCGTAAGCGAATCGAGGAAGTTATCGATCTGCTTAGCTTGAATCAAATCAGAAACCGAAAGATTGCAACGCTTTCCGGTGGCGAACAGCAACGCGTAGCGATCGCGGCGGCGATGGTCTTGCATCCGAAAATACTGGTGCTAGATGAACCTACTAGCGCTTTGGATCCAGTAGCAGCTGAAGAGGTGCTGGCTATTTTGCAGAGATTAGTGCACGACCTTGGAATCACGGTAATAATTGCCGAACATCGTTTAGAACGAGTTATTGGATATGTCGATTCGGTTATAGAGATTAGCGCTAATGGCCAAACAAGAATCGGTAAGCCTGAAGAAATTCTTAAGGACTCAAAAATTGCTCCGCCTATCGTAAAACTTGCACGTGCTTTAAAGCTTCCACAAATCTCGCTTTCAGTAAGAGATTTAAGAAAAAACACCGAAGCAATTCGTAATAATGGGAAAGAACTTGAAGTAACCCCCGAGGTTTATGGTAGAAATCTAATCGAAACCGAAAATCTCTCAGTGGCTTATGAAAACAACATTGCGCTGCAGCCTATAAACTTAAAAATAAAGGCAGGCGAAATTATTGCGCTTATGGGTCGAAATGGCGCTGGTAAGAGCTCATTAATTAAGGCCTTGCTAAATGTGGCTTCGTATAAAGGCAATATCAACAACTTCGCAAAGCGAATTGGCTACATTCCGCAGGATGCCAATGATTTGCTCTATCACCAGAGTGTAACTGCCGAGTGCGAACAAACTGATCGTGACAACGGGTTAAAGTCTGGCACCACCGCAAGTTTGCTTGAAGAATTAGCCCCTGCTGTTAAATTGAATTCGCATCCACGTGACCTCTCGGAAGGTCAACGGCTCGCTTTGGTACTAGCAATTGTGCTTGCACCAAAGCCAGATCTTTTGGTTTTAGACGAACCAACTAGAGGACTTGATTACGAAAGTAAATCACTACTAATTAGATTGCTTACCGAAAGCGCTACAAATGGCGCCGCGGTATTTATTGCTACTCACGATGTTGAGTTGGTTGCTGAACTTGCCTCAAGGATCATCATTCTTGCTGAAGGCGAACTTGTTGCTGACGGAAATGCTCTGGACGTTTTGCTTGCTTCCCCGTCCTTTGCGCCGCAAGTTACCAAAGTGATGTCTCCGCGCAAGTGGCTTACGATTTCGGATGTCCTAAAGGCGGCCGAATGAAAACTGGTGAGATTTTCCGTTTTAGAAAATTTAAAGCTCTTGCATTAGTTGCGACTTCAATTATTAGCGCATTGGGTTTTTTCTGGCCATTTATAAGCGATGAAAATCGAAGTAGCTTTTTCTTTTGGCTAGCTACACCGCTTGCGCTCCTGCTCTTACTCTCACTAATTGGCCAAGCCAACCTCGATGCAAAATCTTTAGCGCTCCTTGCAGTGTTAAGTGCAATTATTGCTGCGCTACGACCGCTTGGCGCCGGAGCCGCAGGAATCGAACCAATGTGGTTTCTTTTGATTTTGGCAAGCTATGTATTCGGTGCCAGTTTTGGTTTCTTACTTGGCGTGCAATCAATGCTGCTATCAGCCTTTTTGACTGGCGGCTTCGGACCTTGGTTGCCTTATCAAGTATTTGCAGCTGGTTGGATTGGCTTGATAGCCGGTTCGCTACCGAAATTTAAGAGATTTCAAATTCAATTATTGGCATTGGCATCGCTATTGCTCGCAGAGTTCTTTGGTTTCTTGATGGATCTGCAATTTTGGCCTTGGGCATTTGGACCTAAAACTCAACTCTCATACGTTCCTGGCGCCGCGGTTGTAGAGAACTTTGAAAGATTTATTACTTACCACTTTGCATCATCTATGGCCTGGAATGTGCCGCGGGCGATTTTCACTGCGCTATTAATTCTTGCGATCGGACCCGGAGTTCTTAAAACGTTGCAGCGAGCTGCGCGCAAAGCATCTTTTGCCAGTGAAATTAAATTTACTTAACGTTTGGTTGAACCATTGGCAGCTTCACAATTTCAGCCGCTAGTTCGCGACCACGAACATCAATAGTGACTTGATCGCCAAGTTTGTAAGCCGTATCAACTAAGCCAAGTGCAATGCCAACTTTTAGAGTTGGAGAGAATGTGCCAGAAGTGGTTTCTCCTACAACTTTGCCATCTACCAAAATCGACATATGCCCACGAGGGATACCGCGATCTTTTAATTTTAGTCCGCGAAGTCTGCGAGGTATTCCGGCCTCTTTCTCTGAACGAAGTGCGCTATCGCCATTAAATTTATCTTTATCGTATGCAATAGCCCAGGCCGCCCCACCAACATTTGCGGATATCGCTTCTGACAATTCATTGCCATGCAATGGGTATCCCATTTCCGTTCGTAAGGTGTCTCTTGCGCCAAGTCCGCAGACTAAGCCATCGCCTAAATTAGAGACAATGTCATCCCAAACTTTTCCAGCTTCTCCCCATTTTGGTAGCACCTCATATCCAAGCTCGCCGGAATAGCCAGTACGACAAACAATCACTTGGTTGCCACTAATTTCGCCATGGCTAAATGCCATGTAATCCATGCCCAGGTTTAGGCCAACGCTCTCAAGTAGTGCTTTTGATTTCGGTCCTTGCACTGCAATGACGGCATACTCTTCATGGAGGTTTTTGATCTCAAGCCCCGCAGGTGCCTGTGATTTCAAGACTTCATAAACTTTGGCGCAGTTGGCTGCATTTGGTACCAAGAAAATATCATCTTCGCTATTGCGGTATGCGATGATGTCATCAATTACTCCCCCTTTGTCATTGCAAAGTAAGTTGTATTGCGCCTCGCCATTTGAAATTTTATTTAAATCATTGGTAAGAACGCTGTTGATGAAATCTTTAGCGCCATTACCTTTAATCGAAATCTTGCCTAAATGAGAAACATCAAAAATTCCGACACGGGTACGAACCGCATCATGTTCGGCTAGCACGCCACCACCTGGGTATTCGATCGGCATTTCCCAGCCGCCGAAATCCGCCATCTTCGCACCTAAAGATTTATGCTTTTCATCAAGTGGTGAATGTTTCATGGGAGCAGGTTATCCAATACTCTTGCCAAATGCTCAAACTTAAATACCTCGAAAAGTCAGTGAATTGCGATGCTCTAGTCGTTGGTTTAGCCAAAGGGGCGAAAGGTTTAGAGATTGTCTCGACCCTCAAATTAGATGAGCGGGAAATCTTGCAGTCACTTACCGATATTGGAGCAACCGGCAAGGCTGATGAAGTAATTAAATTACCTGGCACCTCAACTAAGCTGATTCTATTCTCCGGTCTGGGCAAGGCAGCGAAAGAATATTCTTCTGAAACCATTCGTAGAGCCGCTGGCATTGCTGCTCAGAGTTTGCATGGCCACAAGAGCGCGATATTTGCTATCGATAATGATGCCAGAGCGATGGCTGAAGGTGCAGCGTTAGGTTCCTATTCTTTTGTCGATTTCCGCGGGCATTCCAAAAAAGATCAGAAAGCTCCACTTTCAGAGATTTATATCGATGCAGATGGCGATAGCAAATTGCTTAAAGAAGTTGAGATAGTTACGAGATGGACGCATTTCACACGCGACTTAGTAAACATGCCGCCGAGCTATTTAAATCCTAAAAAGTTTGCCGAATTGGTAAATGAAAAAGCGAAGAAAGTAGCTGGCGTAAAAATAAAAGTATGGGATGAGAAGCAATTGAAATCCCAAGGTTTTGGCGGACTAATCGGTGTTGGTCAAGGTTCGGCCAACCCACCGAGATTGGTTCACCTTTCCTATAAGCCTGCTAAAGCAGAACGCACATATGCATATGTTGGCAAAGGCATCACATTTGATACAGGTGGCTTAGCGCTAAAACCTGCGCTCAACATGGATGAAATGAAAGCTGATATGACCGGTGCTGCTTCCGTAGTTAGTGCATTGATGGCAATTGCGGAATTGAAATTACCTATTGCAATCGACGCTTGGGCAGCACTTGCTGAGAACATGGTCTCAGATACCGCTACTCGCCCATCAGATGTAATAACAATTTATGGTGGAAAAACTGTCGAGGTACTAAACCCAGATGCCGAAGGTCGTTTAGTGCTTGCCGATGCAATGGTTAAGGCGCAAGAGAACAAAAATCTAGATGCAATGATTGATGTTGCAACTTTGACTGGCGCAAAAGTTGTGGCGCTCGGAACTCGTTATTCTGCAGTAATGACTAATAACGATGATCTTTGCGCAGAGTTCTTAGATGTAACAGATTCCACTGGAGAACAATTTTGGCAACTGCCACTTCCGGAAGAACTGCGCACATCACTCGATACTCCAATTGCCGATATCGCCAATATTGGCGAGCGAATGGGTGGCGCATTAGTGGCCGGTCTCTTCTTGAAGGAATTCATCAATGATGAGTTACCTTGGTTACATCTGGATATTGCCGGCGTCGAATTGAATACTGGAAAAGCCCATGGATATACCCCTGTAGGCGCTACCGGCATATCGGTTCGCTCATTGATTGAAATGGCTAAGTAGCTCCCGATTACCCATAAACAAGCGCAAGTGGCAGGATAGCCCCGTACGAAATCAAGATATTTTCATATGTTGGAATCGTAAAGAGTTTCCTAAGTACTTGGAGAAATAGATGTCATATGACGTTGTAATTCTGGGTGGCGGTTCTGGTGGCTACGCATGTGCGCTACGCGCAACCAGCCTCGGACTATCAGTTGCTTTAATCGAAGCAGATAAAGTTGGTGGCACCTGTCTTCATCGCGGTTGCATCCCAACTAAGGCGCTACTTCATGCTGGAGAGGTCGCAGATAGCGCGCGCCATGCTGGCGACTTCGGTGTCTCAGCCACATTCAACTCAATAGATATGAATGGCGTTAATGCATATAAAGATGGTGTGATTTCAAGACTTTATAAAGGTCTCTCAGGTTTAATAAAAGCTCACGGCGTAACTTATGTTGAAGGTTGGGGAAAGTTGGTCTCCCCTAATACTGTTGAAGTAAATGGTGTGCAATACACCGGTAAGAATGTCGTTCTAGCGACGGGTTCTTATGCAAAAACATTACCTGGATTAGATATTGATGGTCAGCGCGTAATCACTTCTGATCAAGCACTTAAGATGGATTATGTTCCAAAGAGCGCAATTGTTCTTGGTGGCGGAGTTATTGGTTGCGAATTTGCCTCGGTCTGGAAATCTTTCGGTTCAGATGTCACCATTATTGAGGGCCTTCCAAGATTGATTGCACTTGAAGATGAAACTTCTTCCAAGCAATTAGAGCGCGCTTTCCGTAAACGTAAAATTGAATTTGAAGTTGGTAGCAAATATCAATCTCATACTGTCAATGCCGATTCTGTCACCGTCAATTTAGAGAATGGTAAGTCTTTTACTGCCGAGGTACTTTTGGTCGCAGTTGGCCGTGGTCCAGTTTCGGCGGGAATTGGATATGAAGAGCAGGGCATCACCATGGATCGTGGTTATGTATTGGTTGATAACAAGTGCCGAACCAATGTGCCAGGCGTTTGGGCGGTAGGCGATTTGATTCCAACACTGCAACTTGCACACGTTGGATTCCAAGAAGGAATCTTGGTTGCTGAAGAGATTGCTGGTCTAAACCCACGTCCTATTAATTACGATGGCGTTCCTCGTGTTACATATTCCGAACCTGAAGTAGCTTCAGTTGGACTTTCGTCTGCAACTGCAAAAGAACGTGGTTACGATGTTGAAGAAATTTCTTATGACCTCGCTGGAAATGGAAAATCGCAGATCTTAAAAACCGCAGGCTCAATCAAACTAGTTCAGCAAAAAGGTGGCCCGGTTTTGGGTATTCACATGGTTGGAGCTCGCGTCGGCGAATTAATCGGCGAAGCGCAAGTTATTTATAACTGGGAAGCAAATGCACAAGATGTCGCGCCGTTTGTACACGCTCACCCAACAATGAATGAGGCTATGGGAGAGGCTTTCTTGGCTTTAGCTGGCAAGCCGCTTCACGCACACGGTTAATTTTTAGATAATAAGCAACTGACGAACAAAGGAAACGGTTAGATGACATTTTCAGTAACAATGCCAGCACTTGGCGAATCAGTTACCGAAGGCACTGTTACACGTTGGCTCAAGAATGAAGGCGACGTAGTTGCAGTCGACGAACCACTTCTTGAAGTTTCTACCGACAAAGTTGATACCGAGATTCCATCCCCTGCCGCTGGTGTGTTGCAAAAAATCATAGTCGGACCAGATCAAACTGTTGCGGTCGGAACTGAGTTAGCAATCATCAGCGCAGATGGAGCTGCTGCTGCTCCAGTTGCTGCAACACCAGCTCCGGTTGCAGCACCAGTTGTTACAACACCAGAACCAGTTGCAGCTACTGCTGCACCAGTAGCTGCACCAGTAGCTGCAAGCGGAAATGGAAATGGGACTGTTGTGACCATGCCTGCTTTGGGTGAATCTGTTACTGAAGGAACTGTTACTCGTTGGCTAAAGAACGTTGGTGATTCAATTGCAATTGATGAACCACTTTTGGAAGTTTCCACAGATAAAGTCGATACCGAAATTCCATCGCCAGTCGCTGGCGTGATTACCGCAATTGAAGTTCCGGCTGATACCACTGTTGCAGTTGGTGCGCGCCTTGCAGTAATTGGAGTTTCCGGATCTGCACCTGCAACTGCTGCTCCAGTTTCTACTCCAGCACCCGTTGCTCCTGTTGCACCAGTTACTCCAGTTGCACCAGTTACTCCAGTTGCACCAGTTGTGGCTGCAGCTGCTCCGGTGACTCCGGTTGCACCGCCAGCACCTGTTTCTGCGGCCGCTAACGTTACGCAACCAGCAGATGCATATGTAACTCCAATTGTTAGAAAATTGGCATCAGAACTTGGTGTAAACCTTGCAAATGTTAAAGGCACCGGTGTTGGTGGACGTATCCGCAAAGAAGATATTGAAGCGGCAGCTCGACCTGCATCTCCAGCTGCAGTTGCCAGCCCTGCTCCGGCAGCTACTTCGACATCAACTGCACCAAAAACTCCGGTTGCAGCATCTCCACTTCGTGGCACAACTGTTCCGATGTCTCGTTTGCGTAAAGTTATTGCAGCGCGAATGGTTGAATCTCTACAAGTTTCAGCACAATTGACCACTGTTGTTGAAGTAGATGTTACAAAGATTGCTCGACTTCGCGATAAGGCAAAAGCGAATTTCGAGGCCCGCGAAGGTGTGAAGCTTTCGTTCCTTCCATTCTTTGCAGTAGCAGTCTGCGAAGCTTTAAAGCAGCATCCGGTGGTTAATGCATCTATTGATGGCGAAAATATTGTTTACCACGGTGCAGAGCATCTTGGTGTTGCAGTTGATACCGAACGAGGTTTATTAGTTCCGGTAATTCATAACGCTGGTGACTTAAATATGGGTGGCATCGCGAGAAAGATTTCAGATTTGGCCGCACGCACCCGTGATAACAAAGTAACGCCAGATGAATTAGGTGGCGGCACATTTACATTAACAAATACCGGTTCCCGTGGCGCGCTATTTGATACTCCAATTATTAATCAACCACAGGTCGCAATTCTTGGACTAGGTTCAGTTGTAAAACGTCCTATGGTTGTTAAAGGTGCTGACGGTGGCGAAACCATCGCAATTAGATCAATGGTTTATCTTGCTCTTTCATACGATCATCGAATCGTAGATGGCGCAGATGCTGCGCGATTCTTGGTTACTCTTAAAGATCGTCTTGAATCTGGCAACTTTGAAGCAGAGTTAGGACTTTAAATCTTGCAACGTATAGCCATCACCGGCGCTTCTGGACTGATCGGAACTGCGCTAGTCGGAAAGTTAAAGAGCGATGGCTACACCGTGCAAAGACTTGTCCGCCGCCCTACGGTCTCTCCTGAGGAAATCTTCTGGAATCCAGCGCAATCTGAAATTGATTTAGATTCTCTCGCTGGCGTTGATGCAGTTATTCATTTAGCTGGAGCTGGAGTGGGCGACAAGCGATGGACCAAGAAATATAAATCAGAAATTCTAAATTCACGTCTACTTGGCACCACCACTATTGCAAATGCAGTTGCACAAGTAAAACCAAAGGTATTTATCTCTTCTTCTGCCATCGGTTGGTATGGCGAAACCGGAAATCGTGCTGTTGTCGAAAGCGATCGTGGCGGCGATGATTTTCTAGCTGCTGTTTGTCGCGAATGGGAAGCTGCAGCAGATTTAGCTAGCGATGTACGCACCGTGAAGATTCGCACCGGTTTGGTTTTGGATCCAACTGGCGGCGCACTTGGCAGAATGCTTCCGTTATTTCGTTTCGGATTGGGCGGAAAGCTTGGCAATGGCAAGCAATGGTGGTCTTGGATTACTCTGCATGATCATCTTCGCGCAATTGAATTCTTAATGGAGAATGACCAAATCTCCGGAGCAGTTAATTTAACTTCACCAAATCCTGTTACTAATCAAGAATTTACCTCAGCTTTAGCTCGTGCATTACGTCGTCCTGCGCTTTTTCCCGCACCAGCCTTTGCACTAAAAGCTGCTTTGGGCGGATTTAGTACCGAAATTCTTGGGTCGAAGAAAGTTCTACCTGGTGTATTGCAGGATGCAGGATTTAATTTTGATTTCCCACATATCGGACCAGCGCTAGATGCGCTGACTGATTAAAGTTTCAGCTGCTCTTCTACCAGATTTAAGCGCTCCATTTTGTGAAGGCGATTCGCGCCAATCACCAGCAACGAAAATATTCTTATCAATGCGAACATTATTTGCCAATCGCTTGCCAACTCTTGCAAGTGGTAGCGCAGCCGGGATCTCATATTTAGCCAGCAACTCCCAATATTGAGTACTTGTTCCCCACATTGCAGATAGATGGCGACGCACTTCTGATTCCGAAGCGCGTTGAATAGTCGTGGTTGAGACTAATTGACGACCTACTGGAGCATAATTTTCAACCATATTGCTAATTACAATCGAATTAACCACTGGACCAGCCTGCATTCCATCTAATAATAAATATGGCTTATCAGAAGGTGAGGCATCAGGTACGTGGTACCAAGTTGTGCAGCCAACCATAGGTGGCACTTCTTCAATATCCAAAAGTTGTGCGGCTATATTTGCATCTGTAGCAACAATCAAAGAATCGAACTCTACTTTTCCATCGCTTGTTTTTAGGTATCCATCCTTGATGGCATCTACTCGTACATCTAATCTAATATCTGAAACGCCGGCGGCAAGTGCTGCTGCTAATGCACCTGCACCATTAGCTGGTAAACCTGGTCGGCCGGTCACAAACGAATTGATTAACTCTTTACCCACTGAAGCCTCTACCTCTGATGGATCACATAGAAAGACTCCAGTTAAAAAAGGCCTGAGTACTCGATCGTAGGTTTTGCCGAGAGACTGAAGTTGTGCCGCAACCGAAATTCCAGACTTTGGAGATTTAGTCAGGTAACTAATTAATCCAATTTTCTCTTTTAGCGAACCGGTACTTGTATTTAAGGCGCTGCTTAAATGATGACGTGGATCGCCTAAGAAATTCTCCTTTCCTTCGATAGTTATAGCTACAGCTCTTGGTGCTTCAACAAAATCAATTTTCTCAATAACTTCTAATTGCTTTAATTCAGGATAATTGGCATTAATTAATTGAAATCCTCTATCAAGTAGAAACCCATCAACCACATCGGTTGCAACTCTGCCTCCTGCGCGATCTGATGCTTCAAGCAATATAACTTCTCTACCCGCTTTTTCTAGAGTCAACGCCGCATTTAAACCGGCTAAGCCAGCGCCAATAACCACCGTGCTCATTTAAAATTCCTTGCCTGATCAATAATTTCGGCTACTTGCAATGCTAATGTCTTCGAAACCGGAATTGGACCATTTCCTTTTAAGAAATCAAACATAAGTTCATAGAATGCTTGATAATTACCGGGCACTGCTGAAACTTCTGTAATTTCAGAGCCTTTATGTAGCTCAACTTTTGCACGTTTATCTCCATCAACAAAATTGCCAGAGCGGAGCAAAGCTTCTTGTGGATCTAATTCCTTGACCACTAATGCGCCTTTATCGCCCAACAACCTAACTCTTGGTCCAGGCGCACCAGAAATCGCACTTGCCGCAAGCGAGGAGATGCATCCACTTTCGTGTTCTAAGACCAAAAGCACATCATCATCGGAAGCGCCGCGAACTGATTGGATTTTGGCATATTGCAATTTTGCTGGTCCGAAACAATCAATTGCAGTTGATACTAAATGTGACTGCAGATCAAGAAGTAATCCCCCGCCTTGAGCCGAAGATGTCTGCTCTCTCCATGATTGCGTTGCTAAATCTGGACGCCATCTTTCAAATCTGCCATCAAAGCGGTGCGGAGTGCCAATTAACTCTAGATTACTCTTGATAGTTAACGAGTCACTATCCCAAAGTCGATTGAAGAAAACAGTAATTGGCACGTTCTTGCTCTCTGCATAATTATAAAGTTCGCGAGTGCCTGCCAATGTTGTTGCCATTGGCTTATCAACAACAACCGCAACTCCGGCATCAATCGCAGCCTTGGCATTTGCTTCATGGGCAGTATTTACTGAAGCCACAACTGCTAAATCCAAATTCTGTGCTAACAATTCTTTTGAATCTGCACAGATTACTGCATCTGGAAAATCAGCTTTAGCTTGTGCTGCACGTTCAGAATTTGTAGTTTGGATTGCCACAATTTGCATACCCGCAAATTTGATTAGGGGTGCATGAAATACTCTTCCTGCAAGCCCATAACCAAAGATGCCGACGCGCATGATTAATCAGCTAATTTAGCTGGCCACCAAATTCGTTTTCCGAGTATGTGAACTAGCGCCGGTACTAATAGTGAACGAACCACCAAAGTATCTAGCAAAACACCAAACGCTACTGCGAAAGCAATTTGTGCCAGTGCTACTAGTGGCAAAACGCCAAGCACGGTGAAAGTTGCAGCTAAGACCACACCGGCCGAAGTAATTACCCCACCCGTGACGGTCACACCTTTAATGGTTCCGGCTTTAGTGCCAAGCTTTAGCGCTTCTTCGCGAACACGTGTCATCAAGAAAATGTTGTAGTCAATACCTAACGCCACCAAGAATACGAAGGTAAATAGTGGGAATGAGGTATCTGCACCTGGGAAATTGAAGATATTGTTAAATACGAAAGCCGAAGCGCCTAAGGTTGCAGCGAATGAGAGCACTACCGTGACTAACAGAATTAGCGCTGCAACGATGCTACGAAGTAGCAATGCGAGAATTACGGCAATAATCAACAACACGATTGGAATAATCAGATTGCGATCGCGTTCTGATGCCACATCTACATCGTAGAAAGTTGCACTGATACCGCCAACTAAAGCCGCATCATCAATTGCATGCGCCGCTTCGCGAATCTGCGGCACTAACGCTCTACCAGCATTTGAATCGGCAGGAACTTCTAAAGTGGCATCCAAAACGATACGACCGCCATTTTCAATGACGGTTGGGTTGGCCGGATCCAATATTTCTGGCGCAACTGATGCTACTCCGTCAATCTTGCTTACTGCCGCGATTATCTCTTCAGATTTTTCTTTAGCAACAATTAATTGAGTTGGCTGATTTTGTCCACCTGGGAAGTGCTCAAGTAATAGCTCTTGTCCAATTAAAGATTTCGGTTTCTTGGTAAAGCCTTCTAAAGTGGAAATACCGGAAGCTTTTAAGGTGGTGATAAAGCCAGCCATAACCAAAAGAATTATCGAAGTAACAATTGCGTACTTGCGAGGATTACGAGCAGTTGCGTGAGCAACTTTTGCCCAAGTTCCGGTCAACTTCTCATCAACATCATCGTGACGAGGAATTCGTGGCCAGAAAATCCAGCGACCAAACAAAATCAATAACGCTGGCAACAAGGTCAAAATGGTAATCATTGAAGCAACAATTCCAATTGCGCCTACCGGACCCAATGATCGATTGTTCTTTAATTCGCTAAGAATCAAAACTAAAAGTCCAATAGTCACGGTCATGCCCGATGCGATGATTGGTTCCACTACTCCGCGAAGCGCAATGCGCATGGCGTCATATTTAGACTCATGGTGATGTAGCTCTTCTCGATATCTTGCGATTAAGAGCAACGCGTAATCAGTGGCCGCGCCAATTACCAATACCGAGAGAATTCCTTGTGATTGCCCATCCAAAGTTAGGACATCATTCTTTGCAAGGGTGTAGATAACTGCACCAGCCAAAGATTCGGCCATTAATGCGCTAAATAGCGGCAGAATCCAAAGAATTGGTGAGCGATAAACCACAATCAGAATTAGCGCCACAATTCCCAAGGTCCAATAAAGCAGGGTCGAATCAATGCCACCAAAGGCTTTGAATAAATCTGCGAAGATTGCAGCAAATCCAGTTACATGTGATTCGAATCCACCTTGACTTGAAAATTCTTCGGTGTAATTTCTAATTGATTCGATTACCAGCGGAAGAGCTGGCTCATTGCCAATTTGATCGGCAATTTTAGCTGAATCAAATGAGAGCGATCCAAGTAAGGCTTGATTATCTTGTGAAGGGAAGGCGAAAATCGGAGATCCTGGAACTAAGTAATCACCAATCTTTTTATCAGTTCCTTCTACGCTCTTAGCCGGCAAGGTCTGCATGAAACCATTTGCTGCTGCAATCTTTGATTCATCTATTTCGCCAAGGAAGAGCACTAATGCTGGGATAGCACGGTCGGAAGTTGGTGCGAATTTTTCATACTCTTTTGTGAATTTATATGACTCCGCATTTGTCGGCAAGAAGTCAGAGTTGTCGTTCTTCTGTACCGTTGATAATTTTCCGAACATTGGTCCGGCGACGCCAGATATTCCAAGCCAAGCCACAACTGTAATAATTGCAATCCAAAGTGCTTTACGACCACGTACGCGCATATATCTCTCCCTATATTTAACTCCCGAAGTCTACCTAATTAGATGGAATACAATGGTGATGTGCCAGTAGCGCTCTCAGATATCAAGGTAATTCATAGCGGACTGCTTGATTACGAAAAATCCTGGCAAAAACAGCGAGAAATCCATGAACAAGTTGCAAATGGGCAATTACAGAACACTCTGATTTTTATTGAACACCCTTCGGTTTATACCGCTGGTCGTCGTACTGACATTTTAGAGCGACCACAAGATGGCACCCCCGTAATTGATGTAGATCGTGGTGGGAGGATTACTTGGCATGGTCCTGGACAAATTGTCGGCTACCCAATTGTTCGACTAGAAAAACGAAATGAAGTAGTTGGATTTGTTAGAACTCTAGAGAGCGCCTTAATTAAAACTCTGGATCAGTTTGGCATTAATGGCATCTCCATCTCGGGAAAAACTGGAGTTTGGATCAAAGATGAAAAGGGTGAAAGAAAAATTTCAGCAATTGGCGTAAGGGTTGCCAAGGGCGTGACGATGCATGGTTTCGCCTTAAACGTCTCTCCTGACTTAAGTCAATTTGATGCCATAGTTCCATGCGGAATGCCTGAGGCAGAGACCACCAGCATGGAGCGAGAGTTAAATCGCAAAATCTCAATCGAAGAAGTTACGCCTACGCTTGAAAAAGAGATGGTTCTGGCCCTCGCGCAAGTAAGTAAACTAGAACCATGAGTAGCGATTCCAAGGTAGCGCCTGATGGCCGCAAACTGCTTCGCATTGAAGCTCGTAACGCGGAAACTCCCATCGAACGTAAACCTGAATGGATTAAAACTCGGGCGAAGATGGGTCCCGAATACACCCAACTGAGATCACTAGTTGTTAATGAAGGTCTACATACTGTCTGCCAAGAGGCAGCTTGTCCAAATATTTTTGAATGCTGGGAAGATCGCGAAGCCACATTTCTAATCGGTGGAGACCGTTGTACACGTCGTTGCGATTTCTGCAATATCGATACCGGAAAACCACTTCCATTAGATCGCGATGAACCGCGTAGAGTTGCTGAATCTGTAAAGCAGATGCAACTTCGATACGCGACCATCACTGGCGTAACCAGAGATGATCTAGAAGATGAAGGCGCTTGGCTTTACGCCGAAACTATTCGGAAAGTTCATGAATTAAATCCTGAAACAGGCGTAGAGATGTTGGCACCTGATTTCAGCGGTAAGCCAGAATTACTAAACCAAGTTTTCGAATCACGACCTGAGGTTTTTGCTCACAATCTAGAAACCGTTCCACGTATTTTCAAGCGAATCCGTCCGGCTTTTCGATATGACCTTTCATTAGATGTGATCACCCAGGCTCGTAATTTTGGATTAATCACTAAATCAAACTTAATTCTTGGAATGGGCGAAGAGCGTGAAGAGGTAACTCAAGCGCTCAAAGATTTACACGATGCAGGTTGTGACATCATCACCATTACTCAATATTTGAGACCAACTCCAATGCATCACCCAATCTCTCGTTGGGTAAAGCCAAATGAATTTGTCGAATTAGCAGATGAAGCGAAAGCTATTGGATTCTCTGGGGTTATGAGCGGACCACTTGTTCGTTCAAGCTATCGAGCTGGTCGACTTTATAAAGAGGCAATGGCAGCTCGTGGCTGAATTGGTTTATCCCCCAGTAATTAGCCTTTTTAAGGCGCTCTGGAAAGGTCTTGATATTCAATTCGAATTTGAAGGTCAAGATAATTTGCCTCGCAAAGGTGGCGCGGTAATTGCTAGCAATCACGTGAGCTATTTAGATTTTGCATTTATCGGAACTGGCGCACTACACCTAAAACGCTATATCCGTTTTATGGCAAAGAAAGCGGCATTCGACAATAAAATTGCAGGACCATTACTTCGAGGCATGAAACATATTTCAGTTGATAGAGAAAATGGTGGCGCCTCATTCGTGACTGCGCTTCGCGCACTTCGCGATGGCGAAGTTGTTGGCATCTTTCCTGAAGCAACCATCAGTCAATCCTTTGAAATTAAAGCAATGAAATCTGGTGCGGTTAGGCTTGCAATGGGCGCTGGCGTACCAGTGATTCCTGTTGTGATCTGGGGATCTCAAAGAGTTTGGACCAAAGGACAGCCAAGAAACTTTTCTCGCAAATCAATTCCGGTGCATATCTCTTATGGCATCCCAATGCATTTTTCTAAAGACGGAAATCTTGAAGAGGCAGAGGCGCTACTTCGTAAAACCATGATCGAGATGCTGCATAAATTGCAGGAGAAATACCCAGATAGTCATGTTGGCGAGCCTTGGGCACCGCAGCGACTTGGTGGCACTGCGCCGGCGCCTGTAATTGAATAACACTTGAAAGGGTAAACTCACCAACTATGTTCGGACAGATTCGCGAAGCCTATAAAGTAACTAAAAAAGAGAAGCCATGGATTGGCGCAGCAATGGCATTTACATTTGTTGCCATTATTTCTATCGGTGTTCTCATCGGCAGTTTAAATGATCGCCCTATTTACGCCGCTTTCATTACCTTGCCATTAGCACTTCTGGGATCAATGTTCCTATTTAGTTTTGTTGCTAATCGAGCCGCATACTCTTCTATCGAAGGGGTAATGGGGGCTGGCGCTTCAGTCATGATGGCGATTCGACGTGGCTATACAACTACCCCAATGGTTGCGGTAAATAAGCAGCAAGATATGGTTCACCGCGCAGTTGGTCGTGCCGGAATCGTATTAGTTGGCGAAGGATCAAATGGTGTTCGCATCATGTTGACTGAAGAAACTAAGAAAGTCGAGAGATTCGTACCAGGCGTGCCAGTGACAACATTAATCGTTGGAGATGGCGAAGGCCGAGTTGCAATAAATAAATTGCAGCGCACCATGAAGAAACTTCCTAAAGAACTTTCTAATAATCAGGTTCGTGAAGTTAGAAATCGTTTAAAGGCCGTTGGTGGATTTAACATGCCAATTCCAAAAGGTCCGATGCCGAAGAACTTACGCGTACCAAAAGTTTAGTTCAGCTAAATTAAGTAATTAATTTTTATTATTCTTTATCAAGAAGGTTCCGCTTAATCTTTCGTGGATTCCTCGACCATTTTCATCATAAGTAATGGCAAAGACCACGGTGCAAATAAGTAGAGTCCTTACGATTGCTTGAATCGGTGAAGGCGCTCCTCCATCATTGAATCGAACTACTTTTATTCCGACAATTCGGTGACCAAATGAAGCGCCACCAAATGCAGTCAAAAATGTCATCTCAAGAAAGAAGACCAGCAAGGTTGCGAATTGGCCATCTAAATTAAAGCCCCTAACGATCACCAAGCAAGCCAGCCAATCGCAGCCGATGCCTGCCATTCGGCGAAAAAGTGTGACCTGCGGCCCATTGAACATAGCGGGAAGCCTACCTCCTGGTCTCATGAAACAAGACTGTAACAAAGGGAGTATGCCCATTTAACAAGTGCGCCCTATGGTTCTGCCAGGCCAAAAACCTGCAAGAACGAAAAAAGGCTAGAGCCCTCAACGTAGATGGGTTGCTAGAAAATATAAATCTATTGGGAGATTTAATGTTTAAGAACTCGAAAGAAATTCTTGATTACATCAAGAAAGAAGATGTGAAGCTTGTTGATATTCGCTTCATCGATCTTCCAGGTATTCAGCACCACTTCAACGTTCCAGCAGGTTCGTTTGATGAGAGCGTGTTTACAGATGGTTTGATGTTCGATGGTTCATCAATCCGTGGTTTCCAGTCAATTCATGAATCAGATATGAAGTTGTTACCAATTCCAAGCTCTGCATATCTAGATCCATACCGCAAAGAGAAGACTTTGATCATTCTCTTCTCTGTTCATAATCCAATTGATAACACTCCATACTCACGCGATCCACGTGGTGTTTTAACAAAGGCAGTTGGCTACCTAAAGTCAACCGGTATCGCAGATCAAGCTTTCTTTGCGCCAGAAGCAGAGTTCTATATCTTTGATGCAATTCGCTTTAAGACCGATATGCACGAGGCATACCACCACATTGATTCTTACGAAGGTTGGTGGAACCGTGGCGAAGAGTTCGATGCAGATGGCACACCATCTCGCGGATATCGCACACGAATTAAGGGTGGATACTTCCCAGTTTCTCCAACAGATCAGTTTGCAGATCTTCGCGACGAAATCGTGATGCAACTAGAAAAAGTTGGTCTAGAAGTCGAACGCTCACACCATGAAGTTGGTACAGCAGGTCAGATGGAAATTAACTATAAGTTCAGCGATGTCGAAACCGCAGGTGATGACATTATGAAGTTCAAGTATGTAGTTAAGAACACTGCTTGGCAGAATGGAAAGACAGCAACATTTATGCCAAAGCCACTTTATGGTGACAATGGTTCAGGTATGCACGTTCACCAATCTCTATGGAAAGATGGCAAGCCACTATTCTTCGAAGCTGGCAACTATGGCGATCTTTCAGATATGGCGCGTTGGTATATCGGTGGTCTTTTGAAGCATGCACCATCACTTCTTGCTTTCACTAACCCAACCGTTAACTCATATCGTCGTTTGGTTCCAGGCTATGAAGCTCCAGTAAACCTTGCTTACTCAGCACGTAACCGCTCTGCATGTATCCGTATCCCAATTACCGGATCAAATCCAAAGGCAAAGCGCATCGAGTTCCGTTGCCCAGATCCATCATCAAATCCATATCTAGCTTTCGCGGCTATGTTGATGGCAGGTCTCGATGGAATCGAAAACAAGATCGAACCAGCGGCACCAGTCGATAAGGACATCTACGAACTAGAAGGCGCAGAAGCTGCTGCGATTCCACAGGTTCCAGGTTCACTTGATGCCGCACTAAATGCGCTAGAAAAGGATCACGCATTCTTAACAAAGGGTGGCGTATTTACTGATGACTTAATCTCAACTTGGATTGCATTCAAGCGCAAGGAAGAGGTCGACTATGTTCGACTACGTCCACATCCAGCTGAGTTTGAGCTTTACTACGATATCTAAAATATCCAAATAGTCATGGCTAATTCTCCTAGCCGAACCATGATTAGCCCCGCTAGCAATAGCGGGGTTTTTCATTTATATTAAAAGTAATGAGTTTTCAAAAAAGAGTAATCACGGCGATTAAGCATGAATTTCCTAAGCATCAAAATCGCAATCGCAGCATCGGGGCATTCAATTACATGAAAGGCATTGCCCCATTCATCGGCATTGACGCCCCGACGCGTCGCAAAATTCTCAAGAAAATATTTGCATCTATACCTGAGCCAACTAGTGATGAACTTGGGCTATCCGCTCTAGCTTTAATGAAACAAAAAGAGCGGGAATTTCACTACGCAGCGTACGACTTAATTGAGTATTTTCTTGAATCTGCAGATTCTAAATTCCTCGATAAATATGGCGAAAAATTAATCACGTCGAAGCCCTGGTGGGATACTGTGGATGGTCTCGGCACTGCGATGCTAGCGCCCCTAACGATTAAATTTCCAAACAGAACCTTAATTAATGAATGGAATAAGAGTTCTAATATTTGGCTAATCCGATCGTCTATACAACATCAACGTGGGCGAAAGAGACTTACTGAAGTTAGCTACGTTCTTAAACTATGCCAAAACCATGCCGAATCTGATGAATTTTTCATTGTAAAAGCAATTGGTTGGGCCTTAAGAGATATCTCCAGATTTGATAAAACATCTGTTAAGCAATTCTTAAGTGAAAACCCAAATCTGAGTGCGGTAGCGGTTAAAGAAGCCAAACGTTACTTGTAGGCTAACCAGGTGCAGAGTGCAAAGTTGGCGGTACGTACCGCATTTATCGCAAACGGGTTCTCTGTTGGCGCCTTAGTAGCGCGACTTCCCGACTTTAAGATCCAGTTGGATGCTTCAACGGGCGAAATCGGAAGAATGTTGTTCTGCATTTCATTTGGAGTTTTATTCGCGCTCTCCTTTATTGGCAAAGTAATTGCACGTAAAGGTTCAAAGCCAATTGCAGTTTTCGGATCAATCGCTACTGCACTTGCGCTCATTCCAATAGCTTTTTCAAATACCACGTTCCCGCTTGCTATCTCATTTTTTGTATTTGGCGTCTTCTTAACTATTCAAGATGTAGCTATGAACTCCCATGCTGCGACTCTTGAGCACGAAACAAAAAGTAAATTAATGAGCAATTTCCATGCGCTATTTAGCGTAGGCGCACTTTCGGGTGGCTTAGTTGGCGGCTTATTTGCCCAAATAAATATTTCAATTCAGAATCAATGCTTTCTGCTCGCTCTGCTTTTCATTTTGATGGCTCTTGCAGTTCGAAATTTATGGCTGCCCGCAGAGATTGATATTCATAAGAGCGATGAGGTTAAAAAAGAGAAAACTCTAAAGAAGCCCGCAATCTTCTTCTTTATTGGCCTGCTTGGTATGGCCGCAGCAATTAACGAAGGCGCTGCTGGAGATTGGGGCGGAATTTTGGCGCGAGATACCTTTAACGCTTCGCCTTTTCTAGCAACGCTTCCCTACATTGTTTTCAATATTGGAATGGTCGGCGGTCGTTTTGCTGGTGATTACATTATGGAGCGTTTTGGTACCTTCAAAATTCTCTTCCGTGCCGGATTAACTACCGGAATCGGATTAACTGCTGGAATTTTAATTGGCAATATTTATAGTCAGATATTCGCATGGTTTGCAATTGGATTGGGTATGTCGGTTGTGATTCCTGCGGTGTTTAGCGCAGGTGCGACCATAGCTAGAGAACGTTTTGCCGGAAAAATCGCACCAGCAGAAGGCGTGGCAATAGTTTCTGGAATTTCTTATTTTGGATTCCTCGGCGCACCACCCACCATTGGTTATATTGCAGAGGTCATCACGTTGCGCTGGGCGATGTTAATACCTGCCGCATTAGCGATATTTATGGCGATAGGTTCGCGATTTATTAAATCTTCCTAAGGTGAAAACGCATCATCTGTCCGACCAAAATAAACCAAGCCGCGAGAATTACCCAACCAATTTGGCCCATTCCGATTACTAACGCCACCAAAATGGACGGACCAATCATGTCAGTTAAGCCGAATCCCATCGACCAAATTCCTTGATAAACGCCTTGGCGACGTTCATCTGCTAAATCCATTGCAATCATCCACGAGGCATTAGATCCCACTAGCTCTCCGGCGATATGAACGCCCATCGCAATTAATAAAATTGCAGATGCTAACCATGCATTTACCCCGGTAAAGGTCGCATAAATCAAACACGCGATAGCCACATACAATGATGCTCTTTGAAATTGTTTAACTGCAATTTGAATATCAGTTGACTTCTTACTGGTTCGGACTTGAAAGAGCACGATTGCAATGGTGTTCATCAACATAATTCCTGAGATCATCCACCTTGGCGCATTTGTCTCTTGCACCACCCAGACTGGTATCGCAATGTTTTGAATTAAGAAATGAAGGGTTAGGCCGCCATTTAACGCAGTTGCCACGATATATCTGTGGTCTCTTAAAACCGTCCAATCAAATTTCTCATGTGCTTGTAAAGTTGGTGGAATATTTGGCACTCGTGAATAGGCAGCGGCCGCAAAAATAAAGGTGAGCGCATCAAGTGCAATCATGGTTTTGTATGCCGTCGCGGTATTTATTGCCAGTGCTATACCTGCTATCAATGTACCTGCGCCAATTCCTAGATTGGTAACTGCACGCATATAGGCGCGCGCTTCTACGCGCTTCTGCCCCTCCCCAATCTGTGCGATGTAGGACATGCGAGCATTCTGACCAAAACGTTCTACGAAGTATTCCAAGCAGAGCAATACGACGAATACATTCCAAGTCTTGGTAAAAATTTGAGCCCCGAGAATTACACCTTGTAATAGGAAACTTGCGATACCAATCATCTTTGGTGAATAGCGATCGGCTAAATGTCCAGCCGGAACTGAAACTGCGAGTGAGACCGCTGCACCGATAGTGAATGCAAAAGCAACCGCATGAGCGCCAAGACCTACTGTGAATGAGAAGTAAATAATTCCTACGGTATGGAACATTCCATTTCCGAAAGTATTGATGAAATTAGCAAAAGTTAATTTTCGAACCGTTGGATCTGGTGAAACAATGTTTCCAACGATTGATTTAAGCATTACGCGATCTTAGCGCCAATCTTCCGATGAAGCCGATAATTAATGCAAATATGACTCCGACATTGGAATAGCCCCATTGCCCATCTTTGCCACCAATTAAATCCATGAAATAACCCTGCCAATTTAGCCAAGAAGCAAAAGTATTGGTTACAAATCCATACCCAATAAAAGTCGCTAACGCCATCACGCCGAGTGACTTCCAATTTGTTCCACGGTATTTGCCAAATGGATTAAACAAATCATCTTCCGATACTTCTCTTCCAAATAGCACATCACAAACGAAAATTGCTGACCATGCCGCAAGAGGTACTCCGATTGTGATCAGAAATCCTTGGAAAGGTAGCAGGAAATTATCGCTAAACCAGACAACATAGATTGTGCCAATCAACATAATTACTGCATCCAACCAAGCAGCCATATGGCGCTTAATTGGCGCTCCGATTGCCACCAAAGTTAGACCCGATGAATATAAATCTAAAATTGCTCCACCGATTAAACCGAGAATTGCAATTAGCGCGAAGAAAATCAAAAACCAAGTCGGCAAGATATTGGTGATTGCACCGACTGGATCCATGGCCACGCTCTCATAGAGTGATTGTGAGCTTCCGGCTAGAGCGGCACCGTATGTGACCATCACTATCGGTGCTAATGATGCGCCAAAAATAGTCCAGCCAACCACCGAAGCGCTTTTCACACTTCTTGGCAAGTATCGTGAGTAATCGGCTGCGCCATTTACCCAACCCAAGCCAATTCCTGTAATTGCAAAGATTACTGCACCGACAAATCCAGCCACAGAACCGCCGTCAGTAGCACTAATTAAATCCCAATTTATTTTATCTAATGTTAAAACCATGTAGAGCGCTGTTGCGATTAAGGTAATTAGCGAGATCCATTTCTGCATCTGCATAATAACTTTATGGCCAAGCACGCCACCTGCAATTGTTAAAGTCACTGCAACCAGGAATCCAAGAGACATCGCTGAATTACGATCTAATGACCCGATGCGTTCAAACACGGTTCCAGTAGCCAAAGTAGCTGTTGATACCAGCACGGTCTCCCAGCCCACAAAAACCAAATATGAAAGAAATCCCGGAACCAAATTGCCTTTCA
Organism: Candidatus Nanopelagicaceae bacterium; assembly: GCA_018883345.1. Lineage (GTDB taxonomy): Bacteria > Actinomycetota > Actinomycetes > Nanopelagicales > Nanopelagicaceae > ZLKRG08. The sequence continues at coordinate 21,972 of VEQG01000002.1, read as the reverse complement.
CGCCAAAGGTGGCGCGACTAAGAATCATAGTTGGCACGCTATTTTTCTTGCCTGCTAACGAACTAAATCCGACCAAAAGAAATGAAAGTACGGTTCCGATAATTGCGGCCAGAGTTGCTTGCCAAAAATTAATTCCGAAACCCAAAAAGAATGCGCCATAGGAAATCGCTAGAACTGAAACATTCGCTCCGCACCATGGCCAGAAAAGATCCGAAGCTTTACCGCGTCGTTCGGAGTCCTTAATTTGGTGGATGCTATTTAGTTCTAATTCAAAGCTTGGATTAGGCATTGACCTATTCTAATCTAAAAAGAAATCCTTCAATAAATCTTTGGTGCCAGGTACAACGGAGTAATGATCAAAATCGCTCACACCTTCTTCACGAAGCACTTCTTCATCAACAAAGAAATTACCGGTAGTCGTCTTTGCATCTCTGCATAAGATTGCATATGCAGCATCTGCCATGATTTCAGGTTTACGGCAGAAATTGATATCAATTCCGGGAATCATTGCCAGTGCCGCAGTATCAATTGCGGTGGCCGGCCAAAGTGCATTAACTGCAATGCCCTCTCTCTTAAATTCGCCACTCATACCTAATACGCACATACTCATTCCGTATTTGGACATGGTGTATGCCACGTGATTCTTGAACCATTTTTCTTTCATTGAGAGTGGCGGCGAAAGCGTGAGGATGTGTGGATTTGATCCATTTCGTAGATGCGGAATTGCGGCCTGCGAAGCCAAGAACGTGCCTCGCACATTTACATCAAACATCAAATCAAATCGTTTTGGGGGGGTTGCTTCGGTCTTAGTTAAGTTAATTGCGGAAGCATTGTTAATCAGGATATCCAATCCACCAAACTTCGCAGCTGCTTCATTAACTGCCGCGGCAATCGCCTCTTCATCACGAATATCAGTAACCAACGGAAGCGCCTCTCCGCCAGCTGCCTCTATCTCCTTTGCGGCTGTAAAAATGGTGCCTGGTAACTTTGGATTGGGTTCGGCAGTTTTTGCGGCAATGGCAATTTTGGCGCCATCTCTTGCAATTCGCTTTGCAATCTCAAGTCCAATTCCGCGAGAACCTCCGGTTATGAAGACGCGCTTTCCTGCTAGTGACATTTACTTCTCTCGCTTTCGACTTAGGAATTGCATAAAGGCATTTCGTGCTTCATCTGATTGAAGTGCTAACGCAAAAATTTCAAATTCAGCTTTCATGACAGCTGATACCGCATCATGAACATTTGCTTTCATCAAAGCTTTGGTGTTGATGATTGCTTGAGGCGGTTGTTTAGCGATCTTGAGCGCAATCTCACGTGCTTTTTCGTAAGCATCATTTGGGCCAGGTACAACGTAATTAACTATGCCAATCTCTTGAGCGAAATCTGCATCGAAACTTTCTCCAGTCATAAATAACTCTGCCGCTCTGTGATGACCAATCATCCGTGGCAGCAAGAATGAAGAGCCAGCTTCTGGGACTAAACCTAGTGAGGTAAATGGGAGCGAAAACTTAGCGTTCTGTGATGCAACCACGATGTCCGCATGCAGCAGCATGGTCGTTCCTACGCCAACTGCATTGCCTTTAACAACAATCAAGAGTGGTTTAGAAAAATTGTGTATCGCAGCTAAAAATGCCGCAACCGTTGAGTCTTCGGCAGTTGGTGGATGTTCTAGAAAATCTGTAATGTCATTTCCGCCGGTGAAGTGATCTCCTTCAGAAGTGATAATCACCGCACGAATCCCAAATTCTTTATCTGCCGAATTCAGTTCTTTAGCTAATTCGCCATACATGCCTCGAGTCAGCGCATTCATTTTCTCTGCTCGGTTGAACGAGATGCTAAGCACCTGGTTCTCCAACATCGTCAAAATTTCGGCCACGAGTTACATCTTAAAGGTGGAAATAGTGAGAAGATAGGAGGGTAATCAATCGTACGGAGAGCGAAAAATGGCTACGGATATCACCATCCAGATGAGAGACCTGACTCCTTTTGAGCGTCTAGTTCTTGAATTACTCTGCGAAGGCAAGTCCAACGCGGCGATTGCGCGCGAGACGGCACATACCGAAAAGGTAGTCGAGAACACGGTAAGTCGTTCCGCCAAAGCATTTGGTATTAAATCAGATGGAGACACAAATGTGAGAGTTCTACTTGCTCTCGCATATCGCACACATTACGGCGATAAAGCATGGGAGAAGTTGCATTTACCATGCGAACATTTTGAAGTTGGTCCAGATGGCCAATCAATTTGTAATCGCCATTTATAAGTGCCAGCACTATCACTGATCTTTAAATCACAATCACAACGGGGTTAGCACTCGCTATTTTCGTACCTCCTACCTCTCTTTAGGTAAATACTTCAACTGTTCTCAAAGAAGTGAACAAGAATGAAAATGAAGTATTTACTGATTTAGGAGAGAATCATGAAACGTCGAACATTCGACAAGATAGTCACCATTATGGGTGCGGGTTTAACTGTTTTTCTATTTATAGTCGCAGGATTGCTTAACTTCGGATATAACTTCGCTGACAAGAACGTTTCTGATGCGCTAGTAGTTCAAAAAGTTTACTTTCCAGAAGCTGATAGTGGATCCTTAATGGCGCTTCCTGATGAAGACCAGAAAGCAATGCTTAAGTATGCAGGTCAACTAATGTCTAACGGAGATATGGCAAAGACCTATGCAGATCATTACATCTCAGTTCATATGAAAGGTATCGCTGGCGGAAAAGTTTACGAAGAAGTCTCTGGTGAATATATGGCAAAGAGCGCACAGCTTCGCGCAAATCCAAATGATGCCGCTTTGGCAGCAGAGGTTGCAAAACTCGAAGGACAACGTATGTCTTTGTTTATGGGCAATACTTTAAATGGCTTACTTGGATTCTCATATGCATTCTGGCAGTTCGGTCAGATTGCAAAACTTTCAGCGGGAGTTGCATTGATTGGTGGCATTTTGCTATTGCTACTAACAGTTGCAGGCTATCTACACCTTCGTCGCACTGATGAAAGCGCGACGATTTAGCCCTCAACTCTCCGTGAGGGATAAGGCAAAAGCCCCGATTAAAATCGGGGCTTTTGTTCTTTCTAAGTTTTACAAATTGCAGCTAATTAGCGCTCCAACTTGCCATTGATAAATGCTTCAGTCTTATCTTTAGCTGCTTCATCAGTGTATTGAGTTGGTGGAGTCTTCATGAAGTATGAAGATGGAGAGAGCAACGCCCCACCAATCTTGCGATCTAAACCAAGCTTCGCACAACGTAGCGCATCAATGATTACACCTGCAGAGTTTGGTGAATCCCAAACTTCAAGCTTGTATTCAAGATTTAGCGGAACATCGCCAAAGGCACGACCTTCCATGCGAACATATGCCCACTTGCGGTCATCCAACCAAGGAATGTAATCAGATGGTCCAATGTGAACATTCTTGTAACCAAGGTCGTAATCGAGCTGTGAAGTTACAGAGTTGGTCTTTGAAATCTTCTTCGATTCTAGGCGATCGCGTTCTAGCATGTTCTTAAAGTCCATGTTGCCACCAACATTTAACTGGTAAGTGCGATCAACGTGAACACCACGATCCTGGAAGAGTTTGGTCATGATGCGGTGAGTGATTGTTGCGCCTACCTGTGACTTAATGTCATCGCCGACGATTGGAACGCCTGCGTCTTCAAACTTCTTTGCCCATACTGGATCAGATGCGATAAATACTGGAAGTGCGTTAACGAATGCACAACCTGCATCGATTGCGCACTGCGCATAGAACTTAGCAGCTTCTTCTGAACCAACCGGTAAATAGCAAACTAGTACATCGATTTTGTGGGCTTTAAGCGATGCCACAATATCGATCTCTGGTGCTGATGATTCTTCAATGGTTTCGCGATAGTAGCGACCAAGACCATCAAGAGTCTTGCCACGCTCGACAATTACGCCACTCTTTGGCACATTGCAAAATTTAATGGTGTTGTTCTCTGATGCCCAGATTGCATCAGAAAGATCTAGACCGACCTTCTTTGCATCGACATCATATGCTGCAACAAACTTAACGTTATTGATGTGGTATCCACCAACAACAGCATGCATCAATCCAGGAATTTCCTGATCAGTCTTTGCATCTTTGTAATATTCAACGCCTTGCACTAATGAATTAGCGCAGTTACCAACGCCAACGATGGCAACGCGGATGTCACCAGAAGCGGTATTGATTGTCATTATTTCCTCTCAGTTCGAATCAACTCTTCCAACCAAGCAATCTCTCGCTCGGCTGATTCCAGAGAGTGACGTCGCCACTCCTCTAGATATTTATCTAGCCCCATTCCATCGCGTTCCAATTCACCGCGAAGTAATTCGGCTTTCTCCTTGAGGCGACGGTGGCGCCCCTCAAGAATTCTTATTCGGCTATTTGATGATGTTGCACCAAAGAAGGCAAAGCGCGCTTCAAAGCCATCGTCTTCCCATGATTCTGGATTTACTAAATCAGTCAGCTGGGCAAACTTTTTCTCTCCAGCTTTGGTGATGTTATAAATGATGCGAGAGCGACGAGTACTTTCATCTACTCGCTCTGCAATTAAACCTGCTTCTAACATTCGACGAAGTTGCGGATAGAGCACTGAGAATGAGAGCGCTCTAAATGGACCGTAGATCGCGCTTAGGCGCTTACGAATCTCATAGCCATGAAGCGGCGATTGGCTAAGTAGGCCAAGGAGGGTGAACTCCAGGGTCTCAGCACGACTTCGCATCTACTTCGCCTCTTATATTTCTATCGGAACTAACCTGTTCCGGGATATATCGATTCGATATATCGAGCCGTAATGTAACCAGATATATCGAGAAATACCACTTTAAGGCGTGGCGTGCGCCTGTGAGCCTGCCCACCACGCTTACCCTTGAGGCGTCCTTCCCCACACTTGAACGAAAGGACATCGATGTCTCTTCTTAGTTGGAAGCTCCATGGCGACGGAAAATCTGTCTCAGCCGGAGAGGTCGTCTCTACTGACGAACGTTTAACTTGGCCACGCACTATTGGCGTTGGTTTACAACATATTGCTGCAATGTTCGGAGCTACATTCTTAGTTCCAATTATTACCGGATTCCCTCCAACCACCACGCTCTTCTTCTCCGGTATCGGAACCATGTTGTTCCTAATCATTACCAAGAATCGAGTACCAAGTTACCTGGGATCTTCATTCGCATTTCTAGCGCCAATCGCAGCAGCGATGGGTGCAGATAAGAATTTTGGTGCCGCACTTGGTGGTGTAGTTGTAACTGGTGTAATTCTTGCGCTAGTTGGTTTGGTTGTTAAAGCTGCAGGAACAAATTGGATTACCGTGATGCTTCCGCCAGTTGTAACTGGAACCATTGTTATGTTGATTGGTCTAAACCTCTCAGGAGCAGCTAAGAATAATTTTGCAGCAGGTCCTGAAGTAGCCGTGGTAACGCTTGCATCTATTGGCGTTATAGCAGCAGTCTCAAAAGGATTTATGTCTCGAATCAGCATTTTCTTAGGAATTGCAATCGGATATATCTTCGCAGCAGTACGCGGAGATGTTAACTTTGATGGCGTTAAGGCTGCGAAGTGGTTCGCACTTCCTGACTTCACTACTCCTACATTTTCTGGAAGTGCCATCGTGCTCTTCTTGCCAGTGGTCTTAGTACTTATTGCAGAGAATGTCGGTCACGTTAAGGCAGTTGCCACAATGACCGGAAAAGATCTAGATGATGTAATGGGCGATGCGCTCTTTGCTGATGGCGTAGCTACAACGGTCGCTGGTTTCGGTGGCGGTTCTGGAACTACTACTTACGCAGAGAATATCGGCGTTATGGCGGCAACTCGCGTTTACTCAACTGCTGCATATTGGATTGCAGGTTTGGGTGCGATTTTGCTTGGTCTTGTACCTAAATTTGGCGCGATCTTAAGTGCTACTCCAGTTGGCGCACTTGGTGGCGCAGGAACTGCGTTATTCGGCATGATCGGCATTCTGGGTGCACGTATTTGGATTGATTCAAAAGTAAATTTTGCAGATCCAATTAACCTACTAGTTTCAGCATCAGCGCTGGTAATTGGTATTTCAGATATGTCTTGGTCTGTCGGCAAGTACACATTTAGCGGAATCATCAATGCAACTTTGGTTGCAGTGCTTGGCACGCTAATTCTTAATGCGTTACGAAAGTCTCGCGGCTAAACTAACTTCATGCCAATCCCGTCCAGATTATTTGAATATGTCATTGCGGCCTATTTAATTATTCTGGCCCCTGGCCCATCCGTGCTCTTCATTGTGGCGCGAGCAATTTCATGGGGCAAGAAAATTGCAGTTGCAACTGCAGCGGGAAATGTAAGTGGTTCGTTTGTATTAGCAACGCTCACTGCGCTTGGAATAGGTCCGATCCTCCAGCGCAGTGAGCTTGCTTATAACGCCGTCCAATGGGGCGGCGGACTTTATTTAATGTATTTAGGTTTCGATGCAATTCGTAAACGCTCTGAACATGCTGAAGACATGACTGACACTTCTGGCGGCGCGCCAACGATATTTAGAACTTGGCGGGAAGGATTTATTGTCGGTGTTCTAAACCCAAAAGCAATTGTTTTTTATGCCGCGGTTTGTCCGCAATTTATTGATCGCGACCGCGGTCATGTCACCTGGCAGCTCTGGTTCTTAGGATTAGTTTTCTGCATTATTGCTTTATTAAGCGATGGCATGTGGGGGCTATTAGCAGGACAAGCACGCGAATGGTTGTCATCAGACCGAGGTCGACTTGAAAAACTACGCGCAGGCGGTGGCGGAGTTATGATTTTTCTTGGAATTTTAATTATCGTTCAGGCGGTTACCGGCACATGAAAAAACCAGCAACACCAACTCGTTCCACAATTAGGCCATCTGATTTAACTTTTGGTCTTTCTACTTGTCGCCGTTGCTTATGGATTTTTTATTGGTTTAAAGTACAAGCGCCAATGGTGATGCCACTTGTATCTACTCTTGCAGATCAACAAGAGAAACTATTCCAAGGCGCAACATTGCGAGATATCGATTCTGCTTTAGGTGATGGCAAAATCACCAAATGGGGGCAATTTATAAATAGCTCTAAAATCAAGTTAAATGGCGAAGAGACCAGGTGGCGCTTTTACGGCAAATATGACGTGCTTGGTGAAAATAGCGATGGATCACTTGCAATTATTGATTGCAAGGTAAGTGATTCAGATCGTGATAGCGCCGCACACTATGCGCCGCAACTTGAAGCTTATGCCTACTCCCTTGAGAATCCTGCGGTTGGTGAAGGTCAAAGAGTAGATTCAATGGGTTTACTTGTTTGGAACCCTGACCACGCAGAGCCAGATGGTTTTAAAGTTCGACAGAAATATGTGCCAGTTCCCCGAGACACCGTTCGATTTAATGCGCTAGTTGAAGATTTAATAACCATGCTAGAAGGAGAAATCCCTAATAGCGGAGTCGATTGCCAAACTTGCAAATTTTTAAATGCTAGAAATGCTTTAGATTAGAAGTTTTATTCTTCTTCAGCTATTTCAGATTTACGTTTCGTCGCGTACATGTCCACATATTCTTGTCCAGACATGCTCTGAATTTTGCGCATAATTTCATCGGTAACATCTCGTAGCGTGTTCATATCAGTAGAATCGCCAGAGAAATACATTGGTTCGCCAAACTGCATCTTTACTCGCTTGATATTTGGAACCAACTTTCCAGTTGGTTGAATCTCATGAGTATTAAACATGGCTACTGGAATTACTGGCGCTCCTGATTCCATTGCTAAACGTGCAATTCCAGTGCGACCCTTATATAAACGACCATCCGGCGAACGAGTTCCTTCCGGATAAATTCCTAAACAATCACCTTCGGCCAAAATTTTTAAACCAGTAAGTAGCGCTGCCTCAGAACGACGGCCGCCACTTCGATCAACGGGAACTTGTCCAAGCGCGATGAAAGTTAATTTTTGAATAAAACCTTTGACGCCTGGTGAATTGAAATATTCGGCTTTGGCAAGGTAGGTAACTTTGCGTGGCACCACCAATGGCATAAAAACTGAATCGCTAAATGAAAGGTGATTGCTTGCCAAGATACATGGCCCAGTTGCGGGAACATGGCGAAGACCCTTTACCTTTGGGCGAAATGCGAGCAGCAGAACCGGAGTAAGTAGCGCCCTAAGAGTTCCGTAGGGAACCTTTGTCGGTATCTCTGCCATGTGCGCAAGTATGCCACCATGAGCCATGAGCATTAAATGGGGCGTAATAGGCACCGGTGGCATCGCCCGTGAGTTCATCTCCGATGTCATGACACATACTGAGATGACCGTTGCGGCAATTGGTTCGCGAAATCCAGAAAAGGCGAATTCATTTTTTCCAGGTATCAAGGGTTACGGAAGCTATGAAGAGTTAGTTAATTCTGATGTTGACGCAATTTACATTGCAACTCCCCACCAAGTTCACTGCGAAAATACTCTACTAGCTTTATATGCTGACAAACCCGTACTCTGCGAGAAACCATTTGCGGTAAATGCCAAGGAAGCAAAGAAGATGGCGGATTTGGCGAAAACAAAAAATCTGCTACTTATGGAGGCAATGTGGACTAGATACTTGCCACATATACAGAAAGTTCGTGAACTTTTACCTGAACTTGGCGAAGTTAAAAATATTCAAGCAGATCATGGCCAATCATTAATGCATATCAAACGTTTAACAGATCCAAATTATGCAGGTGGTGCGCTCTTGGATTTGGGAATTTATCCAATTTCATTTGCATTTATGGTCCTCGGTAAACCGGAGAAAATTACCGCCAAAGGCGTAATTGAAAATGGCGTCGACTTACAAAGTAGCGCCATCTTTGAATATTCCGGCGGTAGACAGGCAGTGATAAACACAGTTATGAATGCTAAATCACCAACTACTGCCTCAATCAATGGAACAAGAGCACGATTGGAATTATCTAATAGCTTTTATAGACCGACAGATATGCGCCTAATTTATGATGATGGACGTATAGTTGAATTCAAAAATGAGTATCGTGGTCATGGTTTGCGTGAACAAGCGATTTATTTTGAAAAGATGTTAATCTCTGGGAAGAAAGAATCGCCACTTCTTCCAATGTCTGAAACTGTTGAAATTATGGAGTGCTTAGATGAAATTCGCAATCAAATTGGTTTGAAATACCCGTTTGAAAAATAAGAAACTTTAAATTCGAGCTAAATCGGCAACGCCAACTAACCCAGCGTCATTGCCCAAAGTAGCTGCTACTAATTTCGGCGATGGATGCTTGCCAGAAAATGGCATCTTTCGCTCCATATTGGCACGGGTGGGTTCTAAGAGAATTTCGCCGGCATCCACTACTCCGCCGCCAATGACCACGATGGCTGGATCCAAAATTGCACTTAGAGAAGCGATACCCGCACCTAACCATTGTGCGGTGGTATTGAACGCAGCTAGTGCAACTACATCTCCTGCTCTTGCCGCTTCTGTTACATGATGACCTTTTAGGCCTTCGATAGTTCCATCACCAAGCGCTAATAAATTTCTAGCGATATCGGGAGTAGCTGCAATCGCCTCACGAACATGTCTCATTAAACCGCTGCCAGATGCATATTGTTCAAAACAACCACGAGCACCACAACCACATAAATGACCTTCAGGAACCACTCGCATATGGCCAATCTCTGCAGCTACCCCAAATGCACCACGATGCAATTGGCCATTAACCACGATGCCGGCACCAATACCGGTACCAATCGTTAAGAGCAACATATGTGCTTCACCGCGACCTGCACCAAATACCGCTTCGCCCCAAGCTGCAGCGTTTCCATCATTTTCAATTACTACATCGATGCCAATTAATTTTGTTAATTCATCATCTAAATTGACGCCGTTCCACCCTGCGATATTTGGAGTGGCCAACATGGTTTTGCGATCAGAAGAAACAAAACCTGCGGCGGATACACCAACTGCTTTGACTTTGTAATTGCGCATCAATTCAAGTGCAACATCGGCAATAGTTTTTGTGAGTTCTACACCACCTTGACGCGGGGTATCACGTCGCGCTTTCTCTAAAATATTGCCAGATTCGTCAACTACTCCACCAAGAACTTTGGTACCGCCAACGTCAATACCAATAGTTAAGTTAGTTGAATCTGCTGTTTGCGACATTAACCTTCGATTTTCTCTTTTAACTCTTCAAGAGCTGCTTTGATTGTGCCAAGCTCTGCGGTTTCAAGCATCGCTTTTGGAATCGGCATCGAGACATCGGTGCTTAATTCGTAAGTTACTTCGGTTTCATCACCAAGGGCTTTAACAAAGTAGATGCCATCCATCTTGGTGAGTAAATCTGCATCAACCAAGGTAAACGAAACTTGCTCCGGAGCCCCGCTCCAGTTGTAATCCAAAGTCGGCTTATCGCGAAGCATTCCCGCCTCTATGGTTAATTGGATGCGTAGCGGACGGCCCTGGTCATCGCTACTTTCGACCTGGGCACCCTTGATGCTGCGTGACCAGGTTGGGTAGTTAGCGATATCAAAGAGGACCTTGCGAACCTCGTCTGCGCTTGCTTCGATAAGAATCTTGGAACTTGTCATGGCGCAAAGGCTACCTTTGTGAGCGCGCGACCGCTAGCGTTTGCGCCATGAACGAAATCACCATCCCGGCTTTAGTCCCTTTTCCTACCGAAGGAAATCTCACTAAGTTAATTGCAGACCGATCATGGTTTGAACCATCTCGAGTAATTCTCTCAAAGCCACTTGGAGATGGATGGGCTCCCGTTACTGCTCGCGAATTTGAAACTGAAGTTCGCGAGACTGCTAAAGGTTTAATCGCGGCTGGTATTAATACTGGCGATCGAGTTGGCATCATGGCGCGCACTCGATATGAATGGACCGTTTTAGATTTTGCCATCTGGTATGCCGGCGCAGTATCTGTACCAATTTACGAGACCTCTTCTGCAGAACAGATCGATTGGATTCTAAATGACTCACATGCAGTTGGGTTGGTCGTAGAAACCCCTGCTAATCGCGAATTAGCACAGAGTGTGCTGCCTGCACATACAAAGCATGTTTGGACAATAACCGAAGATGCACTTGGAATTCTAAGAAATACTGGTTCGCACATTAGTAACGATGAAATTGAAAGTCGTCGTAATTCATTAACACCAGAATCATTAGCAACTTTGATTTACACCTCTGGTACCACCGGAAAACCAAAGGGTGTGCAATTAACTCATGGAAATTTCTTATCCGAATGCGGAAATGTAGTTAACGCTGCGGCGGATTTGTTTATGAAGCCTGGCGGTTCAACACTGCTCTTCTTGCCAGTTGCGCACGTTTTTGGTCGCATGGTTCAAATTGGCGCGGTTTATGCCGGTCTGCACATGGCACATTGCGCAGATGTCCAGGGTCGTTTGATGCAAGATATCGGATCATTTAAACCAACATTCGTTTTGGCTGTGCCACGAATATTTGAAAAGGTTTATAACGGTGCCGAAGCTAAAGCCGATGCGGCCGGCAAAGGAAATATCTTTAGAAAAGCGGCAGCTGTAGCGATTAAATACAGCCAGGCAAAAGATGCAGGAAGTATCCCACCAGCACTTAGAGCGCAACACGCGCTATTTGACGCCTTGGTTTACAAAAAGATTCGCCACATCTTGGGCGGCAATGTAGAGGCCGCAATTAGCGGTGGCGCAGCGCTTGGTACACGTTTAGGACATTTCTATCGTGGCGCCGGAATTAGAATTCTTGAAGGATATGGTTTAACTGAAACTACAGCTGGTGCCACACTAAATCTAACTCAGGCGCAGAAAGTTGGTTCGGTCGGAAAGCCAATACCTGGCACTTCTATTCGAATCGCAGAAGATGGTGAAGTTCTAATTAAGGGTCCGATTGTGATGCGCGGATACTGGCAGAACGATTCAGCAAATAAGGAAGTCTTTGATGGTGAGTGGTTTAAATCTGGTGATATTGGCGAACTAGATTCTGAAGGATTCCTAACCATCACAGGCCGCAAAAAGGAATTGATTGTTACTGCCGGCGGCAAGAACGTAGCGCCAGCAGTTCTTGAAGATCGTTTACGCGCTCATCCGCTAGTTTCACAGTGCATGGTCGTTGGCGACAATCAACCGTATATCGCAGCGCTAGTGACTATCGATACAGATGCCTTGAAGTCTTGGATTGTAAATAACAAGAAAGAGGGGGCATCCCTATCTGATTTAACTCGCGATCCTGATTTGATTGCAGTTATCCAGACAGCGGTCGATGAGGCCAACAAGGCGGTAAGTCGTGCAGAATCTATTCGCAAATTTACAATTCTTGATAAAGATTTCACCATTGCTGGTGGACAACTAACGGCGAAACTTTCGGTTAAACGACATGTTGTCGCAAAAGAATTTGCAAAGGAGATTGCAGAGCTCTACCAGGATTAATCTGGCAAGAGATTTACATGATTCATTAGCTCAAGATTTAGTAGCAATCGGCTATAAGTTAGATTTACTTATAGCCGATTTGCCATTTAATTACCGCGCTAAGGTCAGAGAAATCAGGGATTTAGTGACTACGGCCACCAGCCAAGTCCGTAAAGAACTATTCGCCTTAAGAGCGACGGCGGAAGATCCATTAGACCAAATAAATAGTTCGGCTATACCACTTGCACTTGATATTCAAGGTGATCTCTCTACCCTGGATTCAAGAAGATTACGGATAGTTAATGAATTAGTGAGAAATGCGGCAAGTCATTCAAAGGGACGCAATATTAGATTAGAGATTACAGAAGATTCTTTAATTGTTTCAGATGATGGGGTTGGATTGTTCGGCGTCTCTGAGTTGGCGAATCAGCTAGGCGCGCGTCTTGAAATATCCTCTAGCAAAGAGGGCACCAAAGTGGAGATACATTTCTCATGAAATTACTAATTGTCGATGACCACCAAATTGTTCGAGAAGGCATTGCAAATATTGCCAGACGAGAAGGTATTGATGTGGTTGGCGAAGCCGAAAACAAAGAAGAAGCAATTGCGCTTATTGCTGCGACCACTCCAGATGTAGTTACGGTTGATTTATCGCTTCCAGACGGAAGCGGTTTGGAAATTGTTAGATTTGCTCGTCGCAACGATCGGAAAATCGGAATCGTAGTTATTTCAATTCTTGACGATGATTCAAATTTAATTGCTTGCATGAACGCTGGTGCAAGTGGATTCGTCTCAAAGACGGCAAATCTAGAAGATATTCTGAGTGCAATTTATAGCGCGTCCCGCTCCCCGCTTTCTTTTACTAGCAAAGGGCTGGTTCGAGCAGTGAATTCCAGAGTTTTCCGAGGCGCACTAACACCTCGAGAGATTGAGATTCTCTCTAAACTATCTTCTGGATTAAAAGGCGAAGAACTTGCTAATGAGCTCTTTATAACCGAATCTACTTTGAAAACTCACCTTGGTTCGATTTACCGTAAATTACAAGTAAGAAATAGATCTGGCGCGGTTTCAGAGGGAAAACGACGTGGCTTAATCGCCAATTAATTCTATAAATTTATTTGCCCAGATCTGCCAATCCCATTGCGCAACCGCCCATTTACGCCCTGCTTGGCCCATTGCCTTACGGTCTGTTTCTAATAACTTTATTAGACCCGCCGAAATTTCATTGGTATCTCTACCATTCACAATTAACCCGGTTAGGCCCGGAGCCACCGCATCTGGTGCGCCGCCGGAATCTCCCGCTAGTACCGGTAGTCCGCAGGCGCTAGCTTCTAGATAAACAATTCCAAGCCCTTCGACTTCAAGGCCGCCCAACCTGGAGCGTGATGGCATTGCAAAAATATCCCCCACACAAATGTATTTAGTTAAATCTTCATACTGAACGCGACCGGTAAATGTTACGTATTTTTGCAAAGAACGATCTGCAATTAAATTATCTAAAACTTTTTTATAAGAACCAGTTCCGACAAATAGCAGATGTGCATTGGGGTGGCTCTTTAAAACTTGAGGTAACGCTTTGACTAATTCATCCTGACCTTTGCGTGGCACCAATCTACCTACTGAAACAATTACCTCTTTTTCGGCTAAACCCAAGTCTAATCTCAATTTACTTGCATCTACTGGTTTAAAAATTTGAGTATCAATCCCTGGTGCAATTTGTATCATCGCACTTTTAGCCCGCTTTGATAATGGCTTTGAGATCTGAGACTTTGTATATTCGCCAAGGTAAGTTAGATGATCAACTGAATTCCCGATTAAGCGCATTAATAAATTAAACGGTGGAACTTTTGCCCACCAGACTTCATGGCCATGTGTAATGGCAATCTTTCGTGGCACATTTAAGAATTTGCCCATCAATGCAAGCGGCGCCGCAGCCCCAAAAACCAAAGCTTTAGGTTGTTCAACTTTTATGACACTTCGCACCGCCATAATCACGCGTGGCGTCGGAAGTAACATCTTTGATTTATCTCTAATTACTTTGACGCCAAAATCCGCTAACCACTTTGCATCATAAGCAGTGGTGTCACCTTGTTGAGAGGTATAAACAATCACCGATTCCTGTGGCAGTCGTTCGACCAAGCCGTGAATAAATGTCTCAATACCGCCAGCACGAGGTCCGAAATCATTTGTCACAAAAAGGGTCGCGAATCGCTTTGATTGCATGTTTCTACCCTACTATTTCGCCGTGCACACAGTCGCCACATTGGTAATGGGTCAAGACGGTTCTACCTCTAAAGATGGCTCCTCGGCAGGAGTTTCCACTAATACCGATCGTGAGCGATTCTTAAAGCGTCGTAGAGAATTTGATTGCATCATTATCGGCGGAAATACTGCTCGCGCTGAGCGATATGCAATTACGCCATGCCCATTGGTAGTTATTTCAAGACATAAATCAAATGTGTTACTCACGAATCCAAATGCAGTTTGGTGGAATCTTGATCCCGAAGAAGCGCTAACGAAAGCCAAACGCGAATTTGGTCCAGATATTTTGATTGAGGCTGGTCCGTCATTATTACTTGAATATTTAAAAGCTGGACTAGTGGATCAATTAGAAATCTCAATTACCCCAATCACCGGCGGCGAGCACCTAATTGACCTAAATGAGGCGCTTCGTGGTTTTGAAATTACTGAAGATAAGCAAGTCGAAGATACTCGTTTTGTGACTGCTAAAAAGCGCTAATTAAAGCAACGCCAATTACAGCTGCAATGCCACCGATATATTGAGCTTTATGTAACCGTTCGTGCAAAATAAAGAATGCAAGTAAAACTGTAAATACCGGATATAAAGCGCCGAGCACCATGCTAATTGCCACTGGGCCAATATTTACAGCCAGACCTAATGCGGCATTTGCTGCAAAGTCAGCGATGCCAATGAAAATTAATGAAGGCAAATTCTTTCGACCAAGTCCGCCAAAACCCTTTTTGCGAATTGCAATTGCAATAGTTACAAATGCAGTAGCGATTCTCATGCAGACCATAGTCAGAATCGGCGCTTCGGCTGCCCCGATTGCCATAAATGTAAGCGCGCTACCAAATCCAAGCGCCGCTCCGGTTGCAAGTAATAATGGTTTTATTGAGACGCCTTGAGAAAATTCTGGACCACTTGTTAAGAATCCACCGATAATTGCTAAGGCACATCCAATTGCAGTTAATGTGCTCATTGTCTCTCCGCCGATTAATGCCACCGTCATCGGAATTAAAACTGACAATGAACTAATTGGTGAGACCACACCCATGCGTCCAGTGGATAACCCAGCATAAAGACAGATCAAACCGATATATCCAAATAATCCAGCTGCCGCACCCGCAAGAAAAATTTTCGGGGTAACTTCAGTTTCACCAACTGCAATTGTTAAGGCAAGGCCAAATACCAAGCTAATTAATTGGGTGGCACCTAAAACGCTAATTGCTGGATAACGTTTAGAGATTCGGCCACCTTCAAAATCCGAAGAACCCCAAAGAGCCGCAGATAACAATGCTAATAGGCTCGCCATGCGGAGAACTTATCTCATATATCCCTAATTTTCCCCTTTGGTTTGAGAAAATTAAGGCATGAATGAAGAGCAATTTAAACGAGCTATTGCCCTTCTCTCGAATTTCAAACCACGCGTTGAAATCACTTTAGATGAAATCCCAGCTCCTCAAAAATTAGCGAAGTTTGCATATGCGCTAAGTGCAGATGTTTCAAATGGTCTAATTGGTGATGCTGAAGCCGAATTAGCTAATGGTCGTTTTGTAATTTTGCACGAACCAGGTGGTCAAGATACTTGGGAAGGTGAATTCCGTTGCGTCACTTTCTTAAATGCAGATTTAGAAACCACTGAAGCTGAAGATCCATCACTGCCAGAGCATGGTTGGACTTGGTTGATGAAAGCCTTAGAAGAGAATGGTTGCCAATATGCAGCACCTAGTGGCACCGTCACTAGAGCGATTAGCCATTCATTTGGAAAACTCTCTACCGCATCCGATGGTGGCGAAATTGAAATTAGAGCATCCTGGAGTCCAATAGTTTCAAATCCTGAAGATCTGGTTGGACATTTGGAAGCTTGGTGCAATCTTCTGGCGGAGATTTCATATCTACAACCAATCCCAGAGGGAGTTGCAAGTTTTAGAAGATGAGTGAGGCGGAGGCAGTAATAACACCGCTGCTCTCCCCAGCAGGTGGCGTTCCAGAAATTATCGAAAGCGATGCAGCCCTGAAAAGCGCTATCGAAAAGTTGGCTGCCGGAAGTGGTCCCATCGCAGTCGATGCTGAGAGGGCAAGCGGATATCGATACTCAGCCCGCGCCTATTTGATTCAGATCAAGCGAAATTCTGAGATCTTCTTAATCGACCCAATTCCTTTTTCGCAATCTAATTCGCCGCTTATCGCAGAGTTAAACAAAGTAATTCAAAGCGATGAGGTAATCCTTCACGCCTCAACTCAGGATCTGCCATGTCTGCGCGAATGGGGCTTAAATCCCTTAAAACTATTTGATACTGAATTGGGTGCCAGACTTGCTGGATTACCAAGAGTTGGACTTGGCGCGTTAGTTGAGCACTTCTTTCAATTATCACTTGCTAAAGAACACTCTGCAGTCGACTGGTCCCAACGTCCATTGAATAAAGAGTGGATCAATTACGCAGCGCTCGATGTGGAATTATTGATTGAAATTCGCGAACATATTGCAAGGCTCTTGGCAGATAACGGAAAATTAGAATGGGCACTCTCTGAATTTCAGAGCATCCTAAATGCACCACCTGCTGCCCCAAGAGAAGATCCATGGCGGCGAACTTCTGGTATGCATAAGATTAGAAAACGTGAACACTTAGCGGTGGTAAGAGAGCTTTGGCTTGCCAGAGATGCAATCGCTTCAAAAGCAGATGTAGCTCCAGGTCGTTTACTTTCAGATAATGCAATTACAGAGTTAGCAGTGCACTCTCCAATTACTACTAAGACATTTCAAAAAACTTTAAAACCAATTGGCTTGCGACCTCGTTGGATGGAAAATGTAAATGTTTGGATTGATGCAATCACCAAAGCACAGAGCGCCGAATTGCCTCAGATGCGTTTAAGTGGTGATGGCATGCCACCTATTAAGCAATGGCGAGATAAATTTCCAGAACGCTATGCCCCACTTACGCATGCACGTGAAGCCGTTAATCAGCGAGCGCTGGAACTAAATATGCCGGCAGAAAATTTAATTACACCAGAATTCGTAAGAAGAGTTTGTTGGGATCAGACTCGCCCTGAACTTAATCTTGTAATTGAGAAACTTTCCAAACTTGGCGCCAGAAATTGGCAGATTGAACAGGTGGCACCGTTATTGGCCCATGCGCTGACCCAGTCCGAACCAGTTCCGGAGCCGGTATCTGATCCAGGCGCTGAATCTGCGAGCGCGGAAGGCAGCAAATAGCCCTGCCTGGAGAGTGACGAATTACGCAACGAAAAAGTTGCGTAATTGAAAAGGGCGATATAGAGTTTGGCCCATGCTAAATACCTTTGTGATCGCGCTTCGTGAGGGCCTAGAAGCGAGCCTAATTATCGGCATTTTGATGGCCTATCTAGTTAAAAGCGGTCGCGGCCACCAAGCTCGTTCGATCTGGATTGGCACTGGTTTAGCAGTCGTACTATCACTAGCCTTTGGCGCCATCCTCTCCTTCACCAGCGCAACCCTTACCGACGAGCAAGAAGAGCTCTTCGCTGGCCTAACAGGCTTAGCAGCGGTTGGTCTGGTTACCTGGATGATCTTCTGGATGAAGTCCGCCTCTAAATCAATCCGCAAGGAGCTAGAAGAACGCGCTTCAAGCGCACTTAGCGCAAGTGGTTTAGCTATCGCAGCATTCGTCGCTGTTATTCGTGAAGGCCTTGAGACCTCTCTATTTTTATACACCACTTTCCGCTCAGGCACCGATGCCTTTACCGGCACCGTTGGCCTAGTACTCGGACTAATTACCGCAATTGGCCTTGGCTATGGAATCTATCGCGGTGCAATTCGATTTAATCTTGCGAAGTTCTTTGCAGTCTCAGGTATTGCGCTGATCTTGGTTGCAGGTAACGTGCTTGATTACTCACTACATGAGCTATCAGAAGTTGGCCTCTTCCCAGAAGGTTCTGCAGGTCGCTTAACTGCGCTCTTCTACGTGCTTGTAACTATGCCGCCATTTATCCGCGACCTAGTTCAAAAGAGCCGTCCAAAGAGCGAAGTGCAGGCTTAATCGGCCTAATAGCCAAATTCTCTACTCGCGGGTAACCTGTCGGTATGCCTGTTGTATTAGTAGATGCAGTTCGTACCCCTTTTGGTAAAGCCGGTTCCCTTTATAACGGAACTCGCGCTGACGATTTAGTAATTCGCGCAATTCGCGGTTTATTAGAACGTAACCCGCAATTAAATCCAGCTGATATCGATGATGTCGCGATTGCTGCGGCAACTCAAACTGGTGATCAAGGCATGAACCTTGGTCGTAGCGCTTCGCTATTAGCTGGAATTCCAAATACCGTGCCAGGTTATTCAGTAGATCGTTGGTGCGCAGGTGCGATGACATCTGTAACCACACTTGCAGGTGCCATCAATATGGGAACTGCAAAGTTTGCAATTGCTGGTGGCGTTGAACATATGGGCAATCACCCAATCGGTTCTTTGATGGATCCAAATCCACGATTTATTGCAGAGAAGATGGTTGATCCAGATGCAATGTCAATGGGCGCTACCGCAGAGAGATTGCATGACAAATTTCCGGCAATTACTAAAGAGCGTGCAGATCGATACGCAGTTGGTAGCCAAGATAAGACTGCAGCTGCATATGCATCAGGTCGAATTCAAAAAGATTTAATTCCAACCGCAGCGCGTACTCCTGAACTTGGTTGGACTATTGCAACTGTTGATGAACCACCGCGTCCAGGTACCACCATGGAAGCGCTCGCAAGTTTAAAGACTCCATTTCGTCCAGGTGGTCGAGTAACTGCTGGTAATTCATCTGGATTAAATGATGGCGCAACCGCTGCGCTACTTGCAGATGAAAGCGCGGCAATTGCAGCAGGACTAAAACCAAAGATGCGTTTAGTTACCTTTGCCTTTGCCGGTGTTGAGCCAGAAATTATGGGTTATGGCCCAGTGCCTTCAACAATAAAAGCGTTAAAGCAAGCTAATTTAAAGATTGAAGATATTGGCGCATTTGAAATTAATGAAGCATTTGCAGTGCAAGTGCTGGCATTTCTAGATCATTTTGGAATCTCTGAAAATGATCCTCGGGTAAATCCGGTAGGTGGCGCAATTGCAGTTGGCCATCCCCTTGCCTCTAGCGGTATCCGCTTAATGCTTAATTTGGCGCGTACTTTCGAAGAGAATCCAGCTATTCGATACGGCATCACCACTATGTGTATTGGTCTTGGCATGGGCGGCACTGTTGTTTGGGAAAACCCTAATTTCAATGGAAGTGGCAAATAATGAGCGATGTAATTTACGCAGATGAAGTCGTAACCAATGCGCTAATTCGCGAAGTAGATTTAGCTGCTTTCGGCGCAACTGGGAAACTGGCGCTAATCACAATTGATAACGGATTAGATCACACCCGTCCAACCACTCTTGGACCGCAATCAATGCGCAATATCAATGGCGCAATTGATCAAGCGCTAGCGATGAATCCAACTGCGATTGCAGTTACTGGTAAGCCATTTATCTTGGCAGCTGGCGCAGATCTATCAGGTATTAGTGCGCTAACTAGCAAAGAAGATGCCGCAACAATTATTAAATATGGCCATGATGCGTACGCCAAACTTCGCACCTCTAAAATTCCAACTTTCTGCTTTGTTAATGGTTTAGCACTCGGTGGCGGAACTGAGCTAGCGCTCTCCTGCCAATATCGAACTATCGCCGCTACTGCATTTATTGGGCTACCCGAAGTATTTATTGGGCTACTTCCAGGTTGGTCTGGCGTCACCATCTTGCCAAAGATGATTGGGCCAACCAATGCTGTAAAAGTTATTATGCAAAATGCACTGAATAACAACACGATGTTAAAAGCCAAAGAGGCTCTAGAACTTGGCATCGCCGATGAACTTTATGCACCAGTAGATTTCCTTGAACGAAGCGTGCAATTTGTTGCAGATGTCGTAACTGGCAAGAAGAAAATTGATCGCAAGGATCATTCAAATGATCCAGATTGGGATTCTGCTTTAGCAGCAGGTCGCGCGGCAATTACTAAGAAATATAACGGCGCTACCGTTAAGAATGCTGAATACGCCCTTGAATTAATTGCTGATTCCAAGAGCAACACCATCGAACAAGGTCTTGCTAAAGAAGTTGATCGCATGGTCGAACTTATGATGGGCGATGAATTCCGCGCCTCTTTATATGCCTTTAACTTAATTCAAAAGGGGCGCAAGAAAGTAGCTGGCGCACCAAAAGCTAATCTGGCCCGAAAGGTAAGCAAAGTTGGCGTAGTTGGCGCTGGTTTGATGGCATCGCAATTGGCGCTGCTATTGGTTCGCAATTTGAAGTGTCCAATTGTGATTAGCGATCTAGATCAAGCACGCGTTGATAAAGGCGTCGCTTACATCAAAGCAGAGCTGGCAAAATTAGTTGAGAAGAAGCGCATGAGCCAAGAGAGCGCTAATCGTTTATCAGCTCTAATCATTGGCACCACCGAAAAGAGCGATTACGCAGGTTGCGACTTTATTATTGAAGCAGTCTTTGAAGAGTTACAACTGAAAAATGATCTCTTTAAAGAGTTAGAAAAGTACATCTCTCCTGAGTGCGTACTTGCAACTAATACCTCTTCCCTTTCAGTTGAGAAAATGTCGGCTGGATTGCAGCATCCAAATCGTGTTGTTGGTTTCCATTTCTTTAATCCAGTTGCAGTCATGCCGTTACTTGAAATTGCGCGCACTCCCGCTACTGATGATGAGACCACGGCAACAGCTTTAGCTATCGGTAAAGAGCTAAAGAAAACTATGGTGATTGCAAAAGATGCCCCTGGTTTTATTGTTAATCGCCTGCTTACTCGTTTTATGGGTGAAATCACCGATGCCATGGATGAAGGCACACCATACGATGTTGCAGATAATGCACTGCGCGAAATTGGCTTCCCAATGACGCCATTTGAATTATTCGATTTAGTTGGTCCAGGAGTTGCTCTGCATGTCTCAGAAACACTTCACAACAACTTAGGTCCTCGTTATCGCATCTCTCCTACTATCAAGCGACTAGTTGAGAAGAATGTTCGCACTATCTACATCAAAGATGCTGATGGCAAGCGCACTCCTAATCCAGATGCAATTGCACTTATGGAGAAAGGTTCAAATCCATCAACATCCGAGCAAGTTCGCGATCGTGCACTAAAAGCACTTGCCGAAGAGGCTCGAATGATGATTGATGAGGGTGTATCAAGCGCTACCGATATTGATTTAGCGATGATGTTAGGCGCAGGTTGGCCGCTAATGCTTGGTGGAATTTTGCCGTACTTGGATCGTGCAGGGTATGCAAACCCTAGATTCCACGAACCAGGTGTTGCATCCGTGCCGCAATAGTCTGCGCATTAATTCCTAAATCATTAAGAATCTCA
>VEQG01000014.1 GCA_018883345.1 Candidatus Nanopelagicaceae bacterium | reverse complement strand
CTTTACGAAGTCCATGATGTTCACACCATGCTGACCGAGAGCTGGACCTACTGGAGGAGCTGGTGTTGCAGCGCCTGCTTCGATCTGCAACTTGATCATTGCAGATACTTTTTTCTTTGGTGCCATTCTCGTTTCTTCCTTTTTCTTTGCTTATTTCTATTTGTTTCTTTTTATTGCCTGTATTGCTGGTATTGCTGGTCTTACTTTTGCTTTCAGATCTTCTGAACTTGGTTAAAGCCAAGCTCTACCGGGGTCTCGCGACCGAAGATTGAAACCAAAACCTTTAGTTTTGCCTGCTCTGGCATGATCTCTGAGATTGATGCAGGCAGCGTTGCAAATGGGCCATCCATAACGGTGACTGATTCGCCAACTTCGAAATCAACATGCTTGATATCTGGCTTGCCATCCTTCTTTGCAGGGCGAGGTGCCAAAATCTTTTCGACTTCATCAAGTGAAAGTGGTGATGGGTGGTGAGCATTTCCAACAAAACCGGTTACGCCAGGTGTGTTGCGAACTGCTGACCATGATTCGTCGGTTAAATCTAAACGAACTAGAACATAGCCTGGATAAACATTGCGCTTAACAGTTTTGCGCTGACCATTTTTGATTTCAGTAAATTCTTCTTCAGGAACTTCAATTTGGTAGATGTAATCTTCCATGTGAAGTGTGTTGATACGGTTTTGAAGGTTTGCTTTTACCTTCTTCTCGTAACCTGCATATGAGTGAATCACAAACCATTCGCCAGGAGCGTTTTCCAAGGCGCGACGGAATTCAGCGTTTGGATCTTCTTCTACCGGTACTTCAACTTCAGCAACAGCTACTGCAGCTTCAGTGGTTTCGTCGGCAGATGAAGCGAGCGCTGCTTCGAATGCGTCCTGATTAGGATTCAAATTCTCTTCTGACATTTATATTCCTTAACCAAATATCCAGAAAACCAATTTTGTTAAACCAAGATCAAAGATTGATACGACTGCAATGATGAAAGTTACGAAGACCAATACAACAGATGTATAAGTAGTCAGCTGCTCACGAGTTGGCCATACAACGCGCTTCAACTCAGAGATAACTTGACGATAGAACAAAGCAATGCGTGCGAAGAGACCGAGTTGTTCGGTGCTTTCGTTGCGTGTTACTTCTTGCTCCACTCTTCTTCCTTTCTCTTTCCAGTTCCCTGCAATCTAACTTGCAGGGCAGGAGGGATTTGAACCCCCAACCGCCGGTTTTGGAGACCGGAACTCTGCCAATTGAGCTACTGCCCTCTGTCTTCCTGTTTGACGGCACGACAAAACCATTTAAGCCTCGCCGTTTCCGTCAAGACGCAGAAGTCTAGGCGTGAATGTGATGAATGAGAAATCGGCCAGATTTCCCGCATGATTACCCTTAAGGCAGACTTACGCCCATGACCGATAGCTCAAAAAGCCAAAAACCAAGAATTTCCGCCCGGATCGCAGCAATTGCCGAATCCGCAACTTTAGCTGTTGATGGAAAGGCAAAGGCTCTTAAAGCGGCCGGTCGTCCAGTTATTGGCTTTGGCGCCGGCGAACCAGATTTTCCAACACCTGATTACATTGTCCAATCTGCAATTGATGCTGCGAGCAAAGTTGCAAGCCATCGATATACACCAACACCAGGTCTACCAGAACTTCGCGATGCCATCGTTGCAAAAACAAAACGCGATAGCGGTTATGAAATTACTGCTGACCAAGTATTGGTAACAAATGGTGGCAAGCAGGCGGTTTATCAAGCATTCGCCACTATCGTTGATAAAGGCGATGAAGTTTTATTGCCTGCTCCTTATTGGACAACTTATCCAGAAGCAATCAAATTAGCTGGTGGCGTACCAGTTGAAGTATTTGCAGATGAAACTCAAAATTATTTAGTAACGGTCGAACAACTTGAGGCAGCACGAACCGAAAAAACTAAAGCTCTACTCTTCTGCTCTCCTTCGAATCCAACCGGATCGGTTTATTCCGAAGCGCAGACAAAAGCGATTGGTGAATGGGCGCTAAAACACGGCATCTGGGTAATCACTGATGAAATTTATGAGCACCTGGTTTATGACGGCGCAAAAGCAACTTCAATTTGTGTAGCGGTACCGGCGCTTGCTGATACTTGCATCATTCTAAATGGCGTTGCAAAAACTTATGCGATGACTGGTTGGCGCGTAGGTTGGATGATTGGGCCAAAGGATGTAATCAAAGCGGCGACCAATTTACAATCGCACTTAACTTCAAACGTTAATAACGTGGCGCAAAGAGCTGCAATTACTGCACTTACAAATGATTTAAGTGCAGTACATGAAATGGGAGTTGCATTTAATCGCCGACGTAAATTAATCGTAGATCTCTTGAATGAAATTCCTGGGTTTGAATGCCCAACTCCTGAAGGTGCTTTCTATGTCTATCCATCCGTAAAGGGTGCGCTGAATAAGACTTATCGCGGAAAGACTCCAAAGACTTCAAGCGAATTAGCAACGCTTATTCTTGAAGAGGTAGAGGTAGCTGCGGTGCCAGGCGAAGCATTTGGACCATCTGGATATCTTCGCTTTAGCTATGCCACCAGCGATGATGATATTAAAGAAGGTATTGCTCGTATTAAGAAGTTAATTACCGAAGCTTAACCAAGGGTTAGGCCTACCAGGTTTACCTCTGGTACCAAATCAATTCCAAACTTTAACTTCACGGCATCCTTTACTTGCATTGCCAGCGCAGCAATATCCGCCGCCTTTGCATTGCCCGGATTAGTAATTGCCAAAACATGTTTACCTGAGATTGCTGCGCCATTAAATTTCTGACCTCTAGAGATGCCGCTATTTTCAATTAACCAAGCCGCGCTAGTTTTAAAAGTGCCATCTCCTTGGGGATATTTCGGTGCACCTTCTGGAATTAAATTTTCAGAAACTATTGGATTGGTAAAAAAGGACCCGGCTGAGAAAGTATCTGGATCGCTTGGATTTAATAACATACCTTTTCGGTCACGAATTCTTAGCACTGCTTCACGAGTTTTAATTACATCTGCTTTTTGACCTACTTCAATTCCAAGTTCAGTCGCCAATTCAGCGTAAGTAATCGGATCGGTCAGTTCACCGCGACGTAAATTAAATTGCACTTCAAGTACTACGTAACGACCTGGATTCTTTTTAAAAACGGAATCTCGATAAGCAAATTCACATTCTTGATTGGTAAAAGTTTTTAGAGCTTTTGTTTGGCGATCATAAGTTCGAACCCGCATCACAAATTCGCTTATTTCATGCCCATATGCACCAATATTTTGTATCGGTGCGGCACCTACTGTGCCGGGAATTCCAGATAAAGTCTCAAGTCCTGCCCAGCCACGTTCAATTGAGGTTGCAACTAGATCATCCCAATTTTCACCAGCACCGATATTTAGCGTTGCACCGCTACAAGCATCTACCTCCGCGGCAACTTTATTGTTTGCAATTTGAATTACTGTACCGGGAAAACCAGTATCGCTGATTAAAACATTGCTACCGCTACCTAAAATCAATATCGGGTTATCTCCTGCTGCTTCAATTGCCGCAATAATTTCTGCTTCATTTGCGGCTTTTATAAAATTATTTGCAGGTCCACCAACCCGTAGCGTCGTGTGTTTGCTGAGATCTTCAGACATCACTTAAGCTTTCAAAACAATCGCGCGAGCCATGCCTAAAACTTTAACGCCAGCGCTGGTGGCATTTAGATCAAGACGCACGCTGCCATCTTCAAAAACTTCGCCCACTGTAGCGGTGACTGTTAAATCCACTTTTTCATCGGCCGGAACGATTACCGGCTTGGTAAAACGGGCGCTGTATTCCTTTACCTGCCCACTACCACCGGCCCAGTCCGCTGCATATTGGCCTACTAATCCCATGGTCAACATGCCATGTGCTATGACATTTGGTAAACCAACTGATTTCGCAAAATCTTCATTTTGATGAATTGGATTTTGATCGCCTGATGCATCTGCATATTGTTTTAATAGCGCTCTATCAATATAAAAAACTCGCTCTGGAAGAGCAGTGCCAACTTCAAAGTTCATGCGCGCACCACCAAAGTCGACCAATTTGTTACCGCTATTTTTTCATTAACGTACAAATCGCTTCGCGCAGTAACGAATTCATTGCCTGCCATCTGCTTATAACCTTCAAGCGTTGAATCACAACGAACGACATCGCCTGCCTTTAATGGTTGGTGAATTTCAAATTTCTGATCGCCGTGAACAATGCGTTCCCAATTGACTCCAACTTCAGGCGAAGTTAAAACGTTTTGTGATTGATCCAAAGAGATTCGAATTGAAAAAGTTGGTGGCGCAATGGAGGTATCTGTTTCTCCGAGCACAGCACAAAATGCATCGATTTCAGATTGTGTAATTGAGACTTCCGCGCCTTTAAAGGTGCGCCCGATCGCGTCGGGATTGATCATTAGCGAGTTTCGCGGTGAAGAGTTGAAGCCTTGCAACGTGGGCAGAACTTCTTAAGTTCCATGCGATCTGGATCGTTGCGGCGGTTCTTCTTTGTGATGTAGTTGCGTTCTTTGCAATCAACGCATGCCATGGTGATCTTTGGACGAACGTCCGCGCTCTTGCTTGCCATGGTTTTACTCCTTGTTAGTAATTCAGAAGCGCAAGGTTACTTGCACATCGTTAGTTTTCAAAAATCTTGGTAGCGAGGGCGGGATTTGAACCCACGACACAGCGATTATGAGCCGCTTGCTCTACCAAGCTGAGCTACCCCGCCAAGACTTACTGCCTTTATTACCGTTATTAAGTTTTCTTCCTTACGGAGAGCCCCCCACCGGAATCGGACCGGTGACCTTTTCCTTACCATGGAAACGCTCTACCGACTGAGCTAGGGGGGCTGGTCACTATTTCTAGCGGGCTTAGATTACCCGCACTTTTATTATGTGCGAAATCGTTGCCTATTAAGCGTTCTGATTAGCCTTTTTTGCGCGAGAAGCAGAACGTGCACGTTCGCCTTGATCCAGAATTACTTTACGGATACGAACAACTGCGGGCGTTACTTCAACGCATTCGTCTTCGCCGCAAAATTCAAGAGCGCCTTCCATATTTAACTTCTTTGGTGGAATCAACTTCTCGGCTTCATCAGAACCAGATGCGCGCATATTGGTTAACTTCTTTTCACGAACCGCATTAACATCCATGTCATCCGCACGTGAATTTTCGCCGATCACCATGCCTTCATAAACTTCCATACCTGGTTCGATAAAAATTGTGCCGCGTTCTTGAATAGCGGCAATTGCATAAGATGTTGCCACGCCACGACGATCAGCTACTAATGAACCTGTTGGACGGGTACGTAATTCACCGTGCCATGGTTCGTAACCATCAAACACATGGTGAAGTAAACCGGTACCACGAGTTTCAGTTAAGAACTCGGTGCGGAATCCAATAAGGCCTCGTGACGGAACTCGCCAATCTAAACGAATCCAACCGGTGCCGTGATTAACCATCTGTTCCATGCGACCTTTGCGCAGCGCCATCAATTGTGTGATGACACCCAGATAATCTTCAGGGCAATCGATTGTTAAACGCTCCATCGGTTCATGAAGTTTTCCATCAACTGTTTTTGTAACAACTTGTGGCTTACCAATTGTCAATTCAAAACCTTCGCGCTTCATAATTTCAACTAGCACTGCAAGCTGAAGTTCACCACGTCCTTGAACTTCCCAAGCATCTGGTCGCTCAGTGTTGTTGATGCGTAATGAAACGTTACCGATTAATTCTTTATCTAAGCGATCTTTAACTTGGCGGGCAGTTAGCAACTTACCTGATTGGCCAGCTAAAGGAGAGGTATTAATACCAATAGTCATGGAAATTGATGGATCATCAACAGTAATTAGTGGCAGCGCATGTGGATCTTCGGCATCTGCCAAAGTTTCGCCCAAAGTAATGGTTTCGATACCAGCAATCGCAATGATGTCGCCAGGGCCAGCTTTTTCAGCTGGCACGCGCTCAAGCGCTTCAGTCATCAAAAGCTCGGAAATCTTTACCTTTGCAATAGTGCCATCTGTTTTAATCCAAGAAACAGTCTGACCTTTAGAGATTTCACCTTCGTGTACACGACAAAGTGCAAGACGACCCAAGTATGGAGATGAGTCCAAGTTTGTAACGTGCGCTTGCAGTGGAGCGCCTTCGTGATATTTGGGAGCTGGAATAGTTTCATAAATAACATCAAATAGCGCATCTAAATTATCTGCATCTGGCATGCCACCATTATCTGGGCGATTCGTGGAAGCGCGTCCTGCTTTTGCTGATGCATAAACAATTGGGAAATCAATTTGATCTTCACGTGCATCTAAATCAAGGAACAACTCATAAGCTTCATCAACTACTTCTGCAATACGTGAATCTGGTCTATCAACTTTGTTGATTACTAAAATAACTGGCAAATTCTTTGAAAGCGCTTTACGGAGCACAAAACGGGTCTGAGGTAGTGGACCTTCTGAAGCATCAACTAAAAGAATTACACCATCGACCATTTCTAGTCCGCGTTCCACCTCTCCGCCGAAATCTGCGTGGCCAGGTGTATCAATAATGTTAATGACTTTGTCGCCACGTTTAACTGCAGTGTTCTTTGCAAGAATGGTGATGCCCTTTTCGCGTTCAAGATCCATCGAATCCATCATGCGGTCTTGGCCCTCTTCTTGCTTCTTGTGAGCCGCAAAAGCGCCAGACTGCCACAACATCGCATCAACTAGTGTGGTCTTTCCATGGTCAACGTGCGCAATGATTGCCACGTTACGAAGTTCGTCGCGGCTCTTTAGTGTTAAACCTTTTAAATGCTCTTGTTTTTTATACATTAAATCTAAACTCCACAACGTCGCCATCTTGCATTACATAGTCTTTGCCTTCCATGCGTACTTTGCCATTTTCCTTAGCTGCTTGCATGGAACCGAACTCCACCAAATCTGCAAAATGAACTACTTCTGCTTTGATGAAACCTTTTTGGAAATCGGTGTGAATCACACCGGCTGCAACTGGTGCAGTGTCGCCTTTATGAATAGTCCAAGCGCGTGCTTCTTTTGGACCCGCTGTTAAATAAGTTTGCAGACCAAGATTCTTAAAACCAACTCGTGCAAGTGTGGTCAAGCCTGGCTCTGATAAACCAATTGATTCCAGAAGTTCTTGGGCGTCTTCTTCTGGAAGTTCGGCAAGTTCTGCTTCAGTTTTAGCATCTAAGAAAATTGCTTCTGATGGCGCAACTAGCGCTTGCAACTTTTCACGGAGCGCTTTGTCATTTAACTCGGCCGCATCGACATTGAATACGTACAAGAATGGCTTGGCAGTTAAAAGGTGAACTTCTTTCAAAATTTCCAAATCTAGACCAGCTGTTGAAATTGGTTTACCGGCTTCAAGAACTGCGTTGGCTTTCTTTAATTCTTCAAGCAGCGTTTGCTTCTCTTTATTCTGCTTCGCCTCTTTTTCGATTCGTGGCATCTGCTTTTCAATACTCTGTAAATCTGCGAGCGCTAATTCGGTATTAATAGTTTCCATGTCGCTTGCAGGATCGATTCGACCATCAACGTGGACCACATCACCATCATTAAAGACTCGTATAACTTGGCAGATGGCATCAGTTTCGCGGATGTTGGCTAAGAATTTATTACCAAGGCCCGCACCTTCAGATGCGCCTTTTACGATTCCGGCGATATCTACGAATGAGACAGTCGCAGGCAGAATCTCTTTAGAGCCAAAGATCTCGGCTAACTTCTTAAGGCGCTCATCCGGCACTCCCACAACGCCAACGTTTGGTTCGATGGTGGCGAATGGATAGTTAGCTGCCAAGACATTGTTCTTAGTCAGCGCATTAAAAAGGGTCGACTTTCCAACGTTTGGTAGTCCGACGATTCCGATTGAGAGGCTCACGAGGAGTAGAGCCTACGCGTAAATGTCAGTGGCTCTTGCCATGATTGCCCCATGCAGACGGCAATTGTGATGCTTTTAATCGGTTTAGCGCTAGGCGCTGCCCTTGGATATTTGATTGGGCTTCGCAAAAGCCCGGCTGTTGATATCTCTGCACAGTTAAATCAGCGCGATACATCTTTAGAGATGAAAACATCACTCGAAGAGCTCTCAAAGAAAGTTACTGCACTTAGTACGCAGACTGCAGAGGCTGATAAAGCTCGCGCAACTGCAGATGCCGCTCTCAAACAAGAGCTCACAAATATGGCCTCTATTAATACCAATTTATTAAATCAATCCACCAAGTTGGCAGGTGCGCTCGCAAGTTCGCAGACCCGCGGTAAATATGGCGAAGCTCAACTCGAATCACTACTTGAATCAGCAGGATTGATTGAAGGTGTTCATTACGAAGTCCAACGTGGCACTACCAACTCTGAAGGTGTGGCCGGAATTCCCGATGTAAAGATCTCTATGCCTGGTGGGCTAGATATTTATATCGATTCCAAATTTCCATTTGCAAATTACTTCTCCGCTATCGAAAGTGATAACTCTGAAGAGCGTGCGCGATTAATGAAGCTGCATGCCGATGATTTACTAAGACACATCAATGATTTAGCAAAGCGCAAATATGCGAATATTGCAGGATCGGCCAATTTCGTAGTGGTATTCGCGCCATTTGAATCCATTTTGGCTGAAGCGTTAATTGCCAATAAGAATTTACTTCAGGATGCATTCGATAAGAATGTCACCGTTGCTACCCCATCAAATATGTTGGCCCTACTTCGCACGGTAAGCATGGGTTATTCACGTAGCCAATTGGCAGAGAATGCTCATAATATTCAAATTGTGGCTGGCAAATTGGTAGATAAGATTTCAACTGCACACGAACATATTGATACTTTGGGTAAGCGAATCCTTTCAACTGCAACTGCATTTAATCAGATGGTCGGAACCGTAGGTTCGGCAGTTACCAAAGATGTAAATGAGATGATTGATTTGGGTCTACCTAACAACCAGTTAGAAACACCGAAACTTATTAATCCGGAGGTGCGTTCTATCTCCGGCGGCAGCAAGATGAGCGATTTTATTGATGTAGAGGCGGATGAATAATGGTTTCAAATAGGAATCTTGACAACACACTTAAAGTCTTAAATAAGATTAAATTAAAGAAAGAGGGCGTAGCTACCCTGCAAGCTTTCTTCATTTTCTTCTTCGCATCAATCGAACATTTGATTCGCAGAGATTATGGAATTGTTACCGGCGTAATAATTTTGGCGATGTTTATTCTTGGTAATCGCTTTGGCAGAGATGGCGTTGCCTATGTTGCTGTAGTTACGCCACCACTTGCTTTTGGCGCAACCGCACTTTTTTGGGCCTTAATTTCTTACAACATCAGAATTATGAAAGTTGGACTTGAATTAATTGGTTCGCTTGCATCGGTTGCACCATGGTTAATACTTGGCGCGATTTATGGTTGGTATACCTTCTTACATCAGCGTGCTCAAAAGCGCATCGCCACAGCACGCGCCCGCGCTTAAATTACTTCTTAAGATCTTTTCGTAATTCGCGTGGTAGCTGAAATAGCAGCGTCTCTTCTTTTGCTGTGACGGTCTCTACTGTGCCATAGCCGCGATCTGCTAACCACTTCAATAAATCTTCAACTAAAAGTTCCGGAACCGATGCGCCGCTTGATACTCCGACGGTATTTACATCATGTAGCCAAGCGCTATCGGCTTCATGGGCATAATCAATTAGATATGCGTTTTTTGCACCATACTCTTTGGCAACTTCTACCAAGCGTACAGAATTAGAAGAATTGGTCGAACCCACAACTAAAACTAAATCGCACGCTGGTGCAATCTGCTTCATCGCCTCTTGGCGATTTTGAGTTGCATAACAGATGTCATCTGATGGTGGATCAATAATTTCTGGAAAGCGTTTCTTTAGCTCTGCGACGGTTTCCATAGTCTCATCTACAGATAATGTGGTCTGAGAAAGCCAAGCCAACTTCTTGCCGCTCTTTGGTTGAACAGTACGTGCCATGTCAACGCCTTCGATCACAGTTACCCGGCCTGGCGCTTCTCCAGCGGTGCCTTCAACTTCTTCGTGGCCATCATGTCCGATCATGATGATTTCTAAATCTTCATTTGCATAACGTCGCGCTTCATTATGAACCTTTGTAACCAAAGGACAGGTAGCATCAATTGTCTTTAAGTGACGAGCTGCAGAATCAGCATGTACTTGTGGTGAAACTCCATGCGCGCTAAATACTACGGTCGCACCTTCTGGAACTTCATTAACTTCCTCAACGAAAATCGCACCATGTTTCTCTAATGATTCGACAACATATTTATTGTGAACGATTTGTTTACGAACATAAACCGGTGCGCCATAAACTTCTAAAGCTTTTTGAACGGTTACGACAGCGCGGTCAACACCAGCGCAGTAGCCACGTGGGGCTGCTAGTAGCACCTTCTTGCTTCGCTCCGTAGTCATGTCGGGTAAGTGTATTAGGCTCACCCGCATGCTTGAAAATTCAGAGGAGCAGCCAGCGCCAGTACGCGTGGTCTCTGAAATTATCAAGGAATATATAGATGCGCTCGGTCCAATTTGGATCGAAGGCGAACTTTCACAAATTAATTCTCGTAAAGATTTCACCTATATGGTGCTTCGAGATTCGAGTGTTGATATGAGTATCTCACTTGCCTGCCCTTCCGGAATTTTCTCAAAGCAGAAAGTGGGCGAAAATGCACGAATCAAAATTTTTGCAAAGCCCTCTTGGTACACCAAAAACGGTTCGGTCTCATTCTGGGTCCGCGAAATTAAAGCCGTAGGAGTCGGAGAGCTATTAGCAAGATTAGAAATGTTAAAGAATCTCTTAGCTGCTGAAGGTCTCTTTGATGCAAAGTGGAAGAGAGAATTACCGCTTCTTCCAAATAAAGTTGGTTTGATCTGTGGCCGCAACTCAGATGCCGAAAAAGATGTTCTAGAGAACGCAAAACGTCGCTGGCCATCTGTGCAATTTGAAATTCGCGAAGTTCAAGTGCAAGGTGCGGATGCCGTTATTCAAGTCAGCGCTGCGCTTAAAGAACTAGAAGCTGATCCCAATGTTGATGTCATCATCATTACTCGCGGTGGCGGATCATTTGAAGATCTATTGCCATTTAGCGATGAAGGTTTAGTCCGCTTGGCGGCAAGTTGCAAGACTCCAATCGTTAGCGCAATCGGCCATGAGAAAGATTCACCACTACTTGATTTAGTTGCAGATTACCGAGCTTCTACTCCAACAGATGCTGGCAAAAAAGTAGTTCCGGATCTCAATGAAGAGTTGGCGCTAATCGAATCTCTGCAGATGCGCGCCAAGCGCACCTTTACTATGCGTCTCGAACGCGAAGGCGATCGCATCAAATCGCTCTTTGATCGAAGAATTGCATTTGTTCATCGCATTAAATTGGCAGAAGAAGATCTGCAACATCTCTTGGCTCGCGTTCGTTCGCTATCTCCACAATCAACCCTCGAACGTGGATACGCAATAGTCCAACGCTCTGATGGCAAAGCGCTAAGGAGCGCTTCGGATGTAAGTAGTGGTGATGAAGTTCGCATCCGCTTAGCCCAAGATTCAATATCCGCGACTATCAATTAATTCTGATTAGAGAGTAAATTAAAGACATGGCCGAAAAGGTTTCCTACGAAAAGGCTCGTGAAGAGCTCACTAAAGTTGTCGAGCAGCTAGAAGCAGGTTCAGCAACTCTAGAAGAGTCATTAAAACTCTGGGAACGCGGCGAAGAGTTGGCAAAAATTTGCCAAGATTTATTAGATGGCGCAAAGGCAAAGATCGAAAAATGACCTTTAGCTACTCTGATTTACTTCCAATTGGTGAAGATCAGACCAAATACCGCCTCTTAACCAAAGAGGGTGTAAGAGTTGTAAAGCATGGCGATCTGGAATTTCTTGAAGTTTCACCTGAAGCGCTGACAAAATTAACCGAAACTGCGATTCACGATATCAATCATTATCTTCGCGCCGCCCACTTGGAACAATTAGCCAAAATCCTCAAAGATCCAGAGAGCTCTCCTAACGATCGATTTGTGGCGTTAGATTTATTAAAAAATGCCAACATCGCAGCAGGTGGAGTACTGCCAATGTGCCAAGACACTGGCACCGCATTAGTCATGGGCAAGAAGGGCCAATTTGTTTTAACTTCTGAAAAAGATGAAAAATCTATATCGGAAGGTGTTTACAACGCGTACACAAATTTAAACTTACGTTATTCACAAATGGCACCCGTAAATATGTGGGATGAGAAAAATACGGGCAATAACCTTCCTGCTCAGATAGAAATTTATGCGGATTCAGATCACCAAAATGAATATAACTTGCTCTACATCGCCAAAGGCGGAGGCAGTGCAAATAAATCTTTCCTCTACCAAGAGACTAAGGCCGTTTTAAATAAAGATTCTTTCTACCCATGGCTCGAAGAGAAACTTCGCTCTTTAGGTACAGCAGCTTGCCCGCCTTATCACTTAGCAATCGTGGTTGGCGGAACGAGCGCAGAGCACACTTTAAAGACCGCCAAACTTGCCTCCACAAAGTATTTGGATAATCTGCCAACCACCGGTGATGCCGCAACTGGGCATGCATTCCGCGATCCAGAGGTGGAAGCTGAAGTTCTAAAAATTACCCAAGCGCTTGGTATAGGTGCGCAATTTGGTGGCAAGTATTTCTGCCATGATGTTCGGGTAATTAGATTGCCGCGTCATGGCGCTTCCCTTCCAATTGCAATCGCAGTCTCCTGCTCAGCTGATCGCCAAGCAAAAGCGAAAATCACTAAAGATGGCATTTTCATTGAAGATTTAGAGCGCGAACCGGCGCATTTCCTACCTGAAACAACTGACGAACATCTTGATGACAATGTTGTAAAGATTGATTTATCAAAGCCGATGTCTGAAATTCGCGCCGAGCTTTCAAAATATCCAGTTAAAACAAGGCTCTCGCTGACCGGAACCTTGGTAGTGGCTCGTGACTTAGCGCATGCGAAAATCAAGGCGCTTATTGATAGCGGTCAGGCGATGCCGGAATATATGCAGAAATATGCAGTGTATTACGCAGGCCCTGCTAAGACGCCAACCGGTTTTGCATCTGGATCTTTTGGCCCAACTACTGCAGGTCGTATGGATTCTTATGTCGAACAATTCCAAGCAGCAGGCGGTTCTTTTGTAATGCTTGCAAAGGGAAATCGCTCTAAGCAGGTTACCGATGCATGCAAGAAGAATGGCGGTTTCTATCTTGGTTCTATTGGCGGACCTGCAGCGCGCTTAGCCCAAGATTGCATCAAGAAGGTAGAAGTGCTGGATTTTGAAGAGTTAGGAATGGAAGCAGTCTGGAAAATTGAGGTCGAAGATTTCCCAGCATTTATCGTGGTCGACGATAAGGGAAATGATTTCTTTGCAGAGAGCGCAAAGCCGCTAACTATTCGTAAGCAATCTGAAATTTAATAAATTTAGATAATTAGAATTAAATAATTAGTAAGCGCCGCGAACATTGTGGCGATATAACGCCTTACATGGCGAGCCATAACGCTTATCAATGTAGTTAAGTCCCCAACGAATCTGAGTCACTGGGTTGGTGCGCCAATCAAGACCGACTGATTCCATCTTGGTAGCTGGGAAAGATTGCGGAATGCCATGTGCGCCCGAGCGGTAGTTATGCGCTTTGTAGTTCCAATGCGATTCCTTGGTCCAAAGCTTTACTAAGCACTTCTCTTGAGAGGCGTTCCATCTCTTATATTCGGTTCGAATGATTGAGAAAGCTACCTGCTTCGCGCCATTTGGAGTGCGAGCTAATTCAATCTGGCGGCTGGCAAGTGCAACTGCGCGCAGGTCGATTGCTGAAACAGATTTCTTGGTATTTAGGTTGGCATAGAGCGCAGCAACCTGCTTATCTGGATTCTCTTGGTGAACCTGGCTTGCAACCAGGTAGGCGCCATTTTGATTAGTTTGATCAGGTAGCGAGAGCTGGGTAGTCATTGGAAATTCAAGACCATGGGCAGCTGGAGTTGCCGAAGAGATTACGACCATGGTCGCAACCATGGTTAAGGCAGCGCGAGCGCGACCAGCAACGAGCGCTTGATAAAAGCGATCAATCTTCATGGCCTCACCTGCCTTTCTAATCCTGTTCGAGTTAGCCTGGGTCGCCCCGAGCACTGCCATAGGCTTTCAATCACCACCGACATCTCCAAATTACGACCCGCATGTTGTTATAAAAAACTTTCTCCACAAGAAAATTGGGTCGACAAAAGTGCAGGTCAGAACGGGGTATGTCCGATTTGCCCTTATTTGTCCGTGTGAGATTTTTAGGGTTTCGTCACATTTTCAAGCAGAGGCTCAAGTGTGATTTAAGGGCTATTAGAGCGCGATTGGCCCCTCTAAAAGCTCGGTTACCAAGGCAGCGATCTGTGAGCGCTCGCTTCGAGTAAGGGTTACATGTGCAAAGAGCGGGTTGCCTTTGAGAGTTTCCACCACAGCGACCACGCCATCATGGCGGCCAACGCGCAAATTATCTCTCTGCGCGACATCGTGGGTTAAGACCACTCTGGATTGCTGGCCGATTCGAGATAAGACCGTTAGGAGTACGCCGCGTTCAAGCGACTGAGCTTCATCGACGATTACGAAGGCGTCATGAAGTGAGCGGCCACGGATATGAGTAAGCGGCAAGACTTCGATAAGCCCTCGAGCAATAATTTCATCGATAACCGGTTGGCTAACTAGCGCACCTAAAGTATCGAAGACCGCCTGCGCCCAAGGCGACATCTTCTCGCCCTCTGAACCAGGTAGGTAACCGAGCTCTTGGCCACCGACTGGATATAGCGGTCTAAAAATTACAACTTTCTTATGTTGGCGACGTTCCATAACCGCTTCAAGTCCTGCTGCTAAAGCGAGGGCAGATTTACCAGTGCCCGCTCTGCCGCCAAGAGAGACGATTCCAATTTCTGGATCTAGAAGAAGATCAAGTGCAACTCTCTGTTCTGCACTTCTGCCATGGAGACCAAATGCAGTGCGATCTCCACGAACTAATTGCAGTTCACCACTTGCAGCAATTCTGGCAAGCGCGCTGCCTTTCTCTGAATGTAAAACCACTCCGGTGTGGACTGGATATTTTTCAACAAAATCATGTCGGGTTCGATCGTGCGCATATAGTTCATCGATTACTTTGCCAGGAACTGTCTCTTCCACAATTCCAGTCCAACCAGAATTCATAACTAACTCTGCGCGATACTCCTCTGCTTCAACTCCAACCGAGGAAGCCTTAACACGAAGTGGCAAATCTTTAGTAACAAGTACTACTTCTTTTCCATCTGACATTAAATTCTTTGAAATCGCCAAGATGCGAGAATCATTTGTGCCATCGCGTAAGAATCCTTGTGGCAAGGAACTTAAATCAGTGTGGTTTAGTTCGACCGAAAGCGTGCCGCCCTCTTCGGTAATTTGAATTGGTTGATCTAAACGACCATTTTGAACTCGTAGTTCATCTAAAGCACGAAGTGCGCCGCGAGCAAAGAAACCTAATTCGGGATGATCTCGTTTGGTTTCTAATTCACCAATAACCGCAATTGGAATGACAACTTCATGTTCTGCAAAACGTTTAAGAGCTTGGGGGTCTGCTAGAAGTACGCTGGTATCGAGTACATAAGTCTTCTTGGAACGCTTTCTAGAATTAGTTGCGGACAACTTCTGCTCCTTAAGCCTTGCAAATATTGAGTTTTCATCAATCCAGGCGGGGAAAGCAGTTAAAAGTTACGCCCACCTTTAGACATTTCGGACACGACACGCCCCAGCGCGTGGGGAAAATTAAATGAATTATTTACCGAAGCGGCGATGGCGTTGGGCGTAGGAACGAAGTGCACGTAAGAAATCAACATGGCGAAAATCTGGCCAGTAAGCCTCGCAGAAATAAAACTCAGAATGGGTTGATTGCCAGAGCAGGAAGCCACCCAAACGTTGTTCACCAGATGTGCGAATCAATAAATCTGGATCTGGTTGACCAGCGGTGTAGAGAAATTTAGAAATGACCTCATCATTTAACTCAGCTGCTGCTTGTTCAAGCGATGCGCCCTTCTCCTTTTCAAAATGCAGATAAGACTTAATCGCATCAACAATTTCGCGACGACCGCCATAGCCAATCGCAATATTTACATCCAGTTTAGAGCCAGAAGTAATTGGTAAATTCTTAAATTGCTCTGCCATCCAATCTGGCAATACATCCAATGCACCAACTACGCGAACATTCCAGCGCTTTGTAGCTGAAAGTTCATCGACCACATTTGAAATGATCTTTAAAAGTTCTTCGAGTTCTTCATGGCTTCGTTTGAAATTGTCGGTTGATAGCAACCAAACAGTCACAATCTTTACTTCTGCCTCTTCGCACCAAATTAAAAACTCTGAGATTTTATTGGCACCAGCTTCGTGCCCACTCTTGGTTGCGACTGTGTTCTGCTTTGCCCAACGACGATTGCCATCAACAATAATTCCAATATGGTGTGGCGTTTGCGTAAAATCTAATTTACGCAATAACCGCTTCTCATACCAAGGATAAAGAAGCGACTTAATCAATTTCTTGATTGAGTTAATTGCCATACTTTCTAACCACGTATCGTTCGGCCCAGATAGAAGCTATCGGAAGCGTTCCGGCAAGTATCAGACCAAGAATATTGATGGTTTTCCAGCGCTTCGCTACAGATAATTGAATCGCGAAAAGTACATAAATTGGATAGAGATACCCGTGCACCATTGGAATCCAAATAGTAGATTGATGCCAGCTTTCGTTCTCCAGCAGATATTTGACTGGCATATAAACAAACCAGAGCAAGATCGACATAATTCCAGCGACAATCGCCATGAATCTGAAGCGAGAAACTAGATCAAATTTCATAGTTGCACCTTATCTGAATTTTTTTCCAATCTGCGCTGATAAAGCAGCAAATAAATAGCGGTAATAGCAAATAAGGTCCAGACCACCACATAGGAAATATGTTGCCAGTAATAACCCGGCACCTTATTGCCCATTTCAAATGGCACGATTTCAAAGCC
Source organism: Candidatus Nanopelagicaceae bacterium (assembly GCA_018883345.1). Lineage (GTDB taxonomy): Bacteria > Actinomycetota > Actinomycetes > Nanopelagicales > Nanopelagicaceae > ZLKRG08. The sequence goes on along the minus strand of VEQG01000014.1, from coordinate 20,312 downwards.
TGAACTTGGCTCTTCACTAATTGCTTGGATAAAAGGCGCATACAGCGGTAAATCGGTTTTGGTTACAAATAATGCGCTATCTACGCGCCCGATTTGATTTCCTTTTGTTTCTGCAACATCTTTACTTTGCGGTGGAACTAGATTTCCAATTAAGCGAATTTGCTGATCAGTTATTGGAATATCCTTATAAAATCCACGAACCACCAAAATCATGGCGTTATCTCTGCTTTGAAATAAACCTACTGACCAATCTCTACCTTTTTCTTGATTTGGAGCAATCCAACTACTAACAAACTTTCCTTCAATAGAAACTCTACGTCCGACAGATTCATCGGTTATTGAACCTGTTGGGGCTATAAGGGAATCAATCGGAATTATTGTTTGATCAATTTCAACTGGATTTTTTAATTCATCAGCTCGGTTCCATTGCCAATTAGCCAATGACAGGAAAATTGCAACCAGCAGAGCGGTAATTAGCCACTGCCATATTCGCTTCATTATGAATCAGATTACTTCTGATCGTCCTTGCGCACATTGTTGAATCGCTTATAGAAACTGCGCAGCAAGAGCACGACTGCCACAGTCAAGAAAATCATTGTGATAGATCCAGCTACGCCTACGTCGTAATTGGTTTTATTCAGATTGTTCATGGTGAGAGAATACCGCCTATGAGTGGCCAGCTAAATATGGACGATAGATATGGGCGTAAAAAGAGCCCTTTGCGCTTGATTCCGTATGTGATTTTTGCGCTATTAATTGGTTGGCTATTTTGGAGCGCAACACATCACTCCAATCCGACTGTAGCGGTTAATCTAATTTCCTTTAAAGAGATAAATGAAAAATCTATGGGAATTACTTTCGATATAACTCGAAATGATCCAAGCCAAGCAATTGATTGCAAACTTACCGCGGTAGATTTTGATAAGTATGTCGTTGGTGAAATAGTCCATCGGATACCTGCTGGCGATAAATCACTGCGAGTAACTACCCAGATTCCCACCCGCGTGCATTCGGTTTCAGCGGATGTAGTTCGCTGCTACCCTGCCAATTAATATAAACTTTCGCATCTAATGGAGAGCAAATGACACAGACCTGGTTAACACAAGAAGCTGCAGATCGTTTAGCGGCAGAACTTGCCGAACTTGAAGGTCCAAAGCGCGCTGAAATCGTTAAGAAGATTGAGGCAGCACGTGCTGAAGGTGATCTAAAAGAGAATGGTGGTTATCACGCTGCTCGCGAAGAACAAGGAAAGAACGAAGCGCGTATCAAGCAGTTAAAACATATGCTCGAACATGCAGTTATCGGTGCTCCTCCGGTTGGCGAAGCAGGCGTAGTTGGCCCAGGAATGATTGTCACTGTTGATTTTGCTGGTGACGAAATGAAATTCTTATTAGGTTCAAGAGAAATTTCTTCAGGTGATTTAGATGTTTATTCAGAGAAATCACCGCTTGGCAGCGCTGTTAACGGCAAAAAAGTTGGAGAAACTGTTGCCTATACGGCGCCAAATGGAAAAACCTTTCAAGTGGCAATTCTTGAGGCGGTTCCATTCGTTTAAAGCGTTACCCTCTCCTTATGTCTAAGGAAAATTCTACTAACGCACATAAAGAGCATACCCATAGAGAGATCATGATCATCATGGGTGGTCTCATGACTGGTTTACTTCTTGCGGCTCTTGATCAAACTATTGTTTCGACAGCGCTAAAGAATATTGTCGAAGAATTTAACGGTCTTAATCATTACACCTGGGTAGTAACTGCGTATTTGCTAACTTCAACAGCTGCGACGCCGCTTTATGGAAAAATCTCAGATTTGTATGGGCGTCGTCCGGTATTTCAATTTGCAATTGTTATTTTCTTAATTGGCTCAATCTTGGCCGGCGCTTCGCAGAATATGACACAGTTAATCGCCACGCGTGCATTGCAAGGTTTAGGTGCAGGCGGTTTGATGGCGCTGACTTTCGTAATTATTGGAGACATTGTTCCGCCGCGCGATCGAGGCAAATACCAAGGATATTTCGGAGCTGTCTGGGGACTCTCATCGGTTGCAGGACCTTTGCTCGGTGGATATTTCTCTGATCATCCACAAATTCTTGGCATAACTGGTTGGCGCTGGATTTTTTATATCAACGTACCTTTTGCCTTAGCTTCTTTAGTTGTAACTTCAATGGTGCTTCATATTCCGAAAATAAAGCGTGAGCATTCTATTGATTACCTGGGTGCGCTTTTATTAGTTGGCTCAGTTGTGCCAATTTTGCTAACACTTTCTGTATATGGACCAGAACATGGCTGGGCAGATGCGCGCACTATCATCTACTTATTAATCGGATTAATTTTGGCAGTTCTATTTATCATGCAAGAAAAGCGTGCGAAAGAACCGATTCTGCCGCTGCATCTATTTCAAAACCACACTTTTAATGTCACATCAATCTTGGGCGCTGTAATTGGTGCTGGCATGTTTGGTGCAATTGTCATGATTCCGCTGTATTTGCAGGTGGTAAAGGGTTATTCTGCATCTGATGCCGGCATTAAATTGATTCCACTTATGCTTGGAATTTTGACGATGTCCATTTACTCTGGAAAAGCAATTTCAAAACATGGTCATTACAAACGTTTCCCAGTAGCCGGAACTGCAATCATGACTATTGGATTGATATTGATGACCCAACTTAAAGTTGACACTCCTTATTGGCAGGTAGCGATCTATGCCGTGTTAGTTGGCATGGGCCTTGGTTTATCAATGCAGACAATCGTGATTGCGCTGCAAAACTCAGTCGAAATGCGCGACATGGGAGTTGCTACCTCTTCAAATACCTTCTTCCGTTCACTTGGAGCTGTTTTTGGTACCGCACTCTTTGGTTCAATTCTTACTAATAGATTGGCTCATTACATGCAATCTGGCTTTGCAGAACTTGCAAAATCAAATCCGGATGCAATTGTAAATTTTGATCAATCTAAACTTGAAGCGCTCACAAATAACTCGGCATTGATTAAAACGTTGCCGACAGAGGTGCAAAACACGGTTTTGCAAGCCTTTGTTAACTCGTTCCATGTGGTCTTCGTATCGGCTGCCCCAGTTACGGCAATTGGAATTATCTTGGCATTGATGTTAAAAGAGGTTAGATTGCGAACCAATGAGGATTACAAGAAGGCCAAAGAGGCAGCTGCCGGAGAACAGTTAGGTTAGTTCTACAATTAAAAAAAGCCCCCGACCTCTCGGGGGCTTTTTTATTTCAAATTAATCGTTATTGCGTAATATCGAAAGTAAGCGCAATACTTCCAAATAGAGCCATACTACGGAGACCATTAAGCCAAATCCCACGCGCCATGACTCTTCTTGTGGAACGCCAATAGCAACTGCTTTTGCTGCTTGATCGAAATCCATTGCTAAGAAAAATGTCGCAAGACCGACACCAAATAGCGCTACAAATGGACCGAAAGTTCCGTTGAAGATGAAGTTTCCGCCAAAAATATTTACCACGCCAAGTATTAGGTAACCGATAATGGCGCCCATTGCAATCTTCTTTGCGCGATCAGTAATTTGGATTCTGCCGGTTCGATATGCAAATAGCACACCAGCAAATGCCACTGCAGTTGCAAGAACTGCTTGACTTACAATTCCTGGATAAGCTGATTCATAAACTGCAGAGATGGTTCCGATTACGATTCCCTCTAGCGCTGCGTAAGTGAGTATTAACGCAGGACGTACCTTGCGAGAGAATGCAATTACAAATCCAAGCGCAGTCGCAGCAATTAGACTTCCAATTAGTACACCGCCGCCTAGATTCGCGTTCCATGCAAATGCACCTGTGATCAATAAAATTCCAAAAAGCATTGAGGTGCGAGTTACAACATCATCCATAGTCATACGACCGGTTCGCATTGAGGATGCTGCTGGTGCGTTATAGAGATCTTCTAGCTGTCCGCCTTCTTGGGCGTCATAGCTGGTGTTGAAGCCAGTTGTACCAACATTTGAATTACCCATCGACGCATAACCGCGACGGTTATATCGATTTAGTACCGGGTTACTGCTGTTCATTGATGACTCCTGTCAGGTCTTTCGGTAATAAGAAAACGCGCCGCGGGGGCGCGTTATTCCACATCGAACTGGTGCCCTTGGTGGGGGTCGAACCCACACTGGAAGGATTTTAAGTCCTCTGCCTCTGCCATTGGGCTACAAGGGCCAAACATGCGGGAGCAGTCTACTAGGCGTATTCGCTCCAAAAATCCGCTATTTGGTAAGTCACATTTTGCTTAGCGCTTCAAAATATCGCTTTCGCACTTGCTCGGCCGCTGCGCTCTTTGATGTATCCATCAAAATCTTTTCAAAATCACTATTAGACCAAATTGGAAGATCTTTCTCTCCAGATAGCGCCCATGCCGCCTGTCTTGCTGCGCCATCTGCGACATACTCGCCAGCTGGTGGTACAAAAATATCTTGACCAAATATTTCAGTTGCAATCTTTCTGACAGCAGGGTTCTTGGCTGCGCCACCTATTAACAAGATTCTCTTACGTGCAACACCTAATTTTTCTAAACCGAAACCAGCATAGGCAATTCCAGCAATTACGCCTTCGATAGAAGCTCTTGCAATATTACTTGGTGTGAAATTTGAATGCGTTATTCCTTGAATACTTCCTTTAGCATCAGGGCGATCTGGCGTTCTCTCTCCATCAAAATGTGGCATAAAAAGTAGACCGCCAGCACCAGGTTCAGCTTGCAATGCCAACTCGCTATATTTTTCAAAAGTTAAACCAAGCAATTCTGCAGTTGCATTAAAAACTTTGGCAGCATTTAACGTACAAGCCAATGGAAGGAAATTTCCAGATGCATCTGCAAATCCCGCGATCTCACCGGAATTATCTTGCGTTGGAGTAGCAGAAACTGCAAATGCAGTTCCACTGGTGCCTAAAGAAATTATCAAATCACCCACTGTGGCACCCACACCAATAGCGCCTGATGCATTATCGCCAGCGCCTGCCGAAATCCTCAATTTCCCATTATCGAAACCAAACTGATTTGGTTCCAAAACTTTTGGTAGCACTATGTTTGCATGACCTAAAGCTTTTTCCAGAATTTCTAAATCGTATTTGTTGTTAGCAGGATTGAAATAACCAGTGCCAGACGCATCTGATCTATCTGTAAAAAGATCATTAATCTCTTTGCTTCCGGTTAACTTCCAGGAGAGCCAATCATGCGGGAGCGCTACCGCTGCAACTTTTTTGGCATTTTCAGGCTCATTATCTTTGAGCCATCTCAATTTCGTGGCCGTGAACGAAGCCACAAGTTTTGAACCAGTTCGTGTGTGAATATCTGAAAACTCATTATTTAATGAATATGCACTGTTGCTTGATCTAGTGTCGTTCCAGAGTAAGGCTGGCCGAATTACTTCGCCATTTTTGTCGAGCACCACCATGCCATGTTGCTGGCCCGCGATACCGATTGCATCAAAAGATTCCAGGCCACCGACTTCTGCGATTACCTCTTGCAAGGCTTGCCACCAATGTGCAGGATCAACTTCGGTGCCATCTGGGTGCGGTCTCGATGCGCTTGAAATTAATTCTCCGGTTGCGGCATCTCTAACAACAATTTTTACCGATTGGGTTGAGGAATCAACACCTGCCACTTTTTTAATTGAAGCCATAACTTATATTTACCTAAAATATGCGATATGTAAACACTATTACTGAAGTTTGCGCAACTTATTGTTGTCCAAGTTTGAATGCTATTCCATCCAAAATATCAGACTCGCTCGCGATAAATTCTGCTGCACCAACTGCTTTAATGATTTCAGATAGCACTAATGATCCTGCGCCAATTACATCAACGCGACCCGGATGCATATATCCAAGAGCTGCTCGTTCAGCACGATTAAGTTTCAAGAATTTTTCCGACACTTGATGAGCCTGATCAGCAGAAATCCGAGCAAGGTGAATTGCATGTCGATCATATTCTGGCAACTCTAGAGCTGCAGCAGCGACGGTTGTAGCGGTACCGGCAACAGCAATTAAAGATTTGGCGGCTTTAATGTCCACAAATTCAGCCGCAACTGAAATCGCTTTTTGAATATCTAGCCTTGCGTTTTCGATTTCGGTGACCGTGGCCGGGTCATTCTTAAAATGACGTTCTGACATTCGTACACAGCCAATATTCACGCTCTTTGCGCTCTCAACTGTGCGGTTTCCAATGACAAATTCAGTAGAGCCACCACCAATATCAATAACCAAATATGGCGCCATGGATTCTGGTAAATCTTTGGTTGCCCCAAGAAAAGAAAGTGATGCTTCCTCTTCACCACTGATGACTTCCAGTTCGATTCCTAATCTTTCTTTAACGCCATTAACGAATAATTCTCGATTCTTTGCATCACGAGTTGCGCTGGTGGCACAAAATCTAATTCTCTCAACTCCTCTGCGCGCAATTTCTGCCGCAAATTTATCTACTGCAAATAATGTTCGTGCAATCGCATCTGGATGGAATTCTCCAGTTTGATCTACCCCTTGGCCGAGACGAACAATCTCCATTTCACGAGTTATTTCACGGAAATTATTGCCTTGAATATCTGCAATTAACAGACGTATCGAATTTGTACCACAGTCAATTGCGGCTACTCGCATGATGCGTCTAGCCACCATTTAGGTAATTTTGATAAGGCTTCATCTCCCAATGGATTTACATCAGGACCTGCTGCAAGCGAATGGGCTACCAATGAATGTAAACATTTCACTCGATCTGGCATTCCGCCTGCACTAATTCCATCTACTTCTGGAACATCTATTCCTAATGAACTGCCAAGTGCTGAACGCGCAGCTAAATAGTCATCGTGTGCTGCAGCATAAGAGCCTGCCAGTTCAGGATCATTTTGTAGCCTTTCATTCATTTCGGCCATTAAGCCGCCATTTTCTAAGGTTGAGATTGCCCCAGTTAATTTTGGGCAAGTTGCATAATAAAAAGTGGGAAAAGGAGTTCCATCGGCAAGTCTTGGTGGTGTTTCAACAACCGCTGGCTTGCCGCAAGGGCATCGATAAGCAATTGCATGCACATCTCTTGGCTGTCTTTGCAGCTGGCGTCCGATGCAATCTAAATCGCCTTCGCTTACTTCACGGTTCATTTATTTGATTCCCGCTTCGGTTACAGTTGCAATTAAGCGGGTATACCAAGGAACTCCAGTTGGGACATTGGTCGCAACATCATTCGAATTATCTTCGCCCTCTAAGGTAATGTCATTAGTTAATATGTATTGACGTTCACCCGGCAAAACATAATGCAACCGTGCACGAGCTTGGGATTTAATGTAATTTGGATCGTTCCAAAGTTCTAACTCTTTGCGTGCTTCTTCAAGCGCCTTTCGACTTGAATCTACTTGAGTTTGAAGTGCATTTATTTGAGCTCTTTGTGCAAAATATTTCTGAAGCGGAGATCCAATCAAAATAATTGCTCCAAAAAAGAAACTAGCTACCATCAAAAAGCGCGTTGCTTTATCAACGCGCTTTCTGCGGTAGCTACTTCTCTTACGAGGCAATTTTTAATTAGCCCTTGAAACGTGGGAATGCACCACGACCGGCATAGCGTGCGCCTTCTGCTAATTCTTCTTCAATGCGAAGCAGTTGGTTGTACTTTGCAACTCGCTCACTACGAGCAGGCGCACCAGTTTTGATTTGACCGCAATTTGTTGCGACCGCTAAATCTGCAATCGTTACATCTTCAGTTTCGCCAGAACGATGGCTCATCATGCTTCGATAACCAGCACGATGCGCCATTTCTACCGCATCCAAAGTTTCGGTTAGAGAGCCAATTTGATTTACTTTAACTAAAAGAGCATTGGCGGTGTCAGCTGCAATTCCCTTTGATAGGCGCTCTGGATTAGTCACAAATAAATCATCGCCTACTAATTGAACTTTTGAACCAAGTTCTTTAGTGATGGCTGCCCAACCATCCCAATCATCTTCATTTAGCGGATCTTCAATTGATACCAATGGATATGAAGAGACCAGACTTGAGTAGTACGCAATCATTTCGGCAGCTGTTAATTGCTTGCCTTCGAATGAATATTTTCCATTATCGTAAAATTCTGTGGCTGCTACATCCATTGCCAAAGCAATTTCCTTGCCAGGCTTAAATCCAGCGCCTTCGACCGCTTCAAGGATTAAATCTAATGCAGCGCGATTACTGTCTAAATTAGGTGCAAAACCACCTTCATCGCCAATACTGGTTGCTAAGCCGCGCTTTTTAAGTACCGACTTAAGTGAATGATAAATCTCTGCTCCCCAACGAAGTGATTCCTTGAATGAATCTGCACCGATTGGAGCCACCATGAATTCTTGAATATCAACGTTGGTATCAGCATGCGCACCACCATTAAGGATGTTCATCATCGGAACCGGTAGAACGTGCGCGTTATTGCCACCAACATACTTGAATAGTGAAAGGTCAGCATGCTCCGCGCTAGCTTTAGCAACTGCAAGTGAAACGCCTAGAATCGCATTGGCACCTAATTTTGCCTTGTTCTTAGTTCCATCAAGATCAATCATGGTTTGGTCAACCAGACGTTGATCCTGAGCATCGAGTCCAACAACTTCTGGTGCAATTACATCAACAACATTCTTAATTGCTTTTTCGACGCCTTTTCCAAGGTAACGCTTTCCACCATCACGAAGTTCAACCGCTTCAAATGCACCGGTAGATGCTCCTGATGGAACGGCTGCACGAGCGGCAGTGCCATCTTCTAATAAAACTTCAACTTCTACTGTGGGATTGCCGCGTGAATCTAGAATCTCGCGGGCGCCGATGGCTTCGATTATTGCCACTTTAACTCCTGAACCTTTGACTTTAGTTTCCTGTTTGAATTCTACAAGGACTCGATCCGTCTGATTTCGGCTGAAATCTCGCGTGCACGTGATCTCAGTAAATCTTCTGGTTCTATTCCATGTTTGATTGCAGCTACTACAGCTGCCACCAACGCATCACCAATGGCAATGTCAGCAGGAACATCGTTGTTCATCTCTGTTGTTGGTAAATCTAATTCGATGCCGTTCTTGTCGGCACGGTAGATAAGTTTAGTGATTAACGGAAGCGCTGGCTGCGATAGCGCGACTCCGTCGGTCGCCGAATTGCGATTTTTCTCCGCCGCCTTGAGCTTCTCCCAGTTAGCGAGCACATCTGCGCTGCCTTCTGCGACAGCATCGCCAAATACATGCGGATGGCGTCTAATTAATTTATCGGCGATTCCTTCTGCCACCTCTTCTATTGAGAACGGGTCAGTTGGGTGTTCCTGCGCAATTCGAGAGTGAAAATAGACCTGGAGCAAAATATCGCCCAATTCTTCACGCATCGCAGCTCGGTCACCTTCATCAACCGAGTCCACAAATTCATATGACTCTTCTAATAAATATTTAATTAATGATTGATGCGTCTGCTCAGCATCCCAAGGGCAACCGCCGGGTGATCGTAGGCGATCCATCACTTCGAGTAATCGAAGCAGTTGGGAAGTCATAATTTCACTAACTTAAATCTAATAAAGAATTAATTAGACCGTAATTGATTTGACCGCAGTGCCTGCGGAATCAAATGCAGCTAAGTCAGCAACTGTTGGATCCCAAGTTCCGTACTGAGGATTAATTCTAACTACTTCAGTTTTTGTAAACTCTAAGACTAATTGCTGAATTGCAGTCTGAGCATCTGCTTCCGCAATGCCAGCTGCCGCTGCACGCTCGACTAATTTATCTGAAATCAGCAATGCCTCAATATACAAATCGAAATCTGAAGGCGCCATTTGTGCTGAAACGAGCGCTTGATCTAACTGGTCTGCGCCGCCGATTGAGCTAAAAATTTCTGCTTTTCTTGAATCTTTCATGGCTTGTGTAATTTCAATGCCATTCTTATCTGCCAACTTTTTAAAGATTTCAGCTATAACTAGGAATCTGACTTCAGTGCGGTTTAATTCTTCGCCAACCACTAATTGCATTTGAGAAGTGTCGAACTCGCGTCGGGCATCGTTAATCTCTGCGATTCGTGATTGAACAGTGTTCACTGAAATCTTTGTTTCACCAATTTGTGCTGCAGTTCCTGCATCACAAGCTGTGAGAAACGTTAGACCGCTCATCACTAAGAAAGCACTGATTAACTTCTTCATTACTTTTACCTCAAATAAGTCTCGTTATTTACTAGTTAGTTCTTGGAGCACCGAGGTGGCCCAAGCAATGACGGAAGTATCTCGTAATTTAGGTTTATCTCCCAATGGCGACCATTCCTGGGCAGGCAAAGCGACCAAAGCCACATTTGTGCCACCTTTATACATACTTCCGGGGTAAAGCCGCTGCATCTTTAACTGCTTAGATTCCGCCAATTTGATGGGCGAGATCCGCAGATTTTTGCCTTGTTGAATCATCTCCTTGATGCCTAACTTTCTGGCCGATGCGCGAAGTGTTGCAACTTGAATTAATGCATTTACTACATCAGGCATGGGCCCAAAGCGATCAATTAACTCTTCTTCAATCGGTTTAATTTCAAGTGGATCTTTTACATCAGCTAATCTGCGGTAAATATCAAGCCTTAGTCTCTCAGAGTCAACATAAGTTTCAGGTAAGTGTGCATCGACTGGAATTTCCAGTTTACATTCATGTGAAATTTCTTCGGTCTCAATTAAACCAGTTTTGTAATCGTTAACAGCTTCGCCCACCATGCGCATATATAAATCAAAACCAACATCAGCAATATGACCTGATTGCTCTCCACCAAGTAGATTTCCAGCGCCACGAATTTCTAAGTCTTTCAAAGCTACTTGAATGCCAGCGCCTAAATCAGTATTAGTCGCGATTGTATTAAGTCGATCAATCGCAACTTCGGTCAAAGGTTTATCACTTTGGAAAAGAAAATATGCATAAGCGCGGTCTCTTCCTCTGCCTACTCGCCCTCTTATTTGATGGAGTTGAGACAATCCAAATTTATCTGCACCTTCTACTATCAAAGTATTTGCATTTGGAATATCTAAACCACTTTCTACAATTGTGGTGCAAACCAATACATCAAAATCGCGATTCCAAAACCCAAGAATCACATCTTCGAGCATTGATTCGCTCATTTGCCCGTGTGCAACTCGGATTTTTGCTTCAGGCACCAGCTCTGCTAATTTCACAGCAACACGATCAATAGATTCCACGCGATTATGAATATAGAAAACTTGCCCATCACGTAGTAATTCGCGATGAATCGCTGCGCTTATTTGTTTATCGTCCTGAGGCCCAACATAAGTAAGAATCGGGTGGCGCTCCTCAGGGGGTGTAGTTATCGTGGACATCTCTCGAATACCGGTAATTGCCATCTCTAAAGTGCGAGGAATAGGAGTTGCTGACATTGCCAAAACATCCACGCTGGTGCGTAGCTTTTTTAACTGTTCCTTCTGTTCAACGCCGAATCTTTGCTCCTCATCAACAACAACTAACCCTAGATCTTTAAACTGCACATCATTAGAAAGCAATCGATGAGTACCTACGATTACATCAATTGCGCCTTTTCCTAGTTCGGAAAGTATTTCTTTGGAATCCTTGGCGCTATTAAATCGAGAAAGTCCCGCCACTTTTATTGGAAATCCCGAATAGCGTTCTGAAAAAGTTTTGAAATGTTGTTGAACCAATAAAGTTGTTGGAACCAAAATTGCTACTTGCTTGCCATCTTGAACCGCCTTAAATGCTGCGCGAACTGCTATTTCGGTCTTGCCGTAACCAACATCTCCGCAAATCAATCTATCCATTGGGTATGGCCGTTCCATGTCACGCTTGACGTCTTCAATCGTTGATAGCTGGTCGGCTGTCTCTACATAGGCAAAGTTATCTTCGAGTTCTCTTTGCCATGGCGTATCTGGTGAAAATGCAAAACCTGGCGCGCTGGTACGAGCTGCGTAAAGTCGAATTAATTCCCCGGCGATTTCCTTTACTGCTTTTCTTGCGCGACTCTTAGCTTTACTCCATTCACCACTTCCGATTCGGTGAATGGTTGGTGTTTCTCCGCCAATGTACTTACTTATTTGATCAAGTGCATCTGTTGGCACAAATATGCGATCACCCGGTTGACCACGCTTAGCGGGGGCATATTCGATCACTAAGTATTCTCTTACTACTCCGCCGACAGCGCGCTGAACCATTTCAATATAGCGACCTATGCCGTGTTGCTCATGAACAACATAATCACCACTTCGAAGTTGCAATGGATCAATACTCTTTTTTCGTTTTGAAGGTAGTTTTTCGCCGCCTGAGTTTTGCGATCCCGTTAAATCTCTTTCGGTAATGAATAGAAAATTATGATCATAAAATCCATTGCGGAAAGTTGATGCGGTTAGAGTTATGTGTCCACTAGTAGGCGCAGCTGCAAAGGGATATTGAATCTGCACAGACAAGTCTGCATCACGGAAAATACTCGCATATCTATCAATCATGCCTTTGCTAGAGGCAGAAAAGATAACTTTCTTGTTTTCGTTTAAAGCACTTTCAAATAATGATATTAATCGCTCGCTACTTCCTCTAAGTGGTTCAATCGAATTTAAATCTAGGAATAAATCATCGTCTGCTCCAAATTGTCTAAAGTCCTTGTGATTTGGTAGTTGGGCAATCAATTCATCCCATTCGATATAAGTATTTTCCACTTCTATTGGAACTGGCGCGTTTCCACCTATGGCCGCATTTGACCAGGCAGCTTCCTTGAACTCTTGATTGGTGGCAAGTAAGTCCGAGAGTCTGCTCACAACTCTTTCGCGCTCAATAAAAATCGTCTCAAATTGATTTGGCATTGAAGTCGAGATTAATTCCATTTTTTCTACCAGTATTGGAATAAGTGATTCCATACCTTCTGGCAGCAGTCCATTACTTATCTTGCTAAGAAGATCATTCTCATACTTCCCAGTTAATTTTTTTGCCTTTTCTCTAACTTCATCAGTTATTAATAGTTCTCTGCAAGGTAAAACTTTTACAGCTGTAGATATGCTTTCAAAAGTTCTTTGATCTGCGACCGCAAAATAACTTAATTCTTCGATTTCGTCACCAAAAAAATCTATTCGAATTGGATGATTTTGATCAGGTGGGAAGATATCTAAAATGCCACCTCGAACTGCAAATTCGCCTCGACGTTCCACAAGGTCTGTTCGGGAGTATGAGAATGAAACTAATTCTCTTTGTAATTCAGTTAAATCAAATTCAACTCCGCGATCAATCGTTATCGGTTTGGTTTCGATAATTTGGGAATTAAATCTGTGAATGACTGCCCTAATTGGGGCCACCACAACCCAATTGCGATTCCTATCTTGTAGCGCCTGCAGTGTAGATATTCGTTTTGCCACCGTATCGCTACTAGGACTAAGACGTTCGTGTGGCAAAGTTTCCCAAGCTGGAAATTCAAGAGTGTCAGGATGACATTCGCGAATCTCTTTTGCTAAATCTTCTGCGGCTTTAGATGAAGCCGTGATTACCAATAACGGCTTTCTAAGAGCGCGTAGTGAAATCAAATATGCATAACTAGATGGTGGCGCGATCAAATCATGGTGGCTATTTAAAGCATCATCAATTTCTTGGTTAGAAAGTGGGAGCAAGCCACGCATCGTTGCGCTCCTTTCTTCATCATTCACACTACGTGCGATTTACCATTTCAAATAATGGGATAAATGCCCATTAGCCCCATTCCCAAAAAGGGAGGGGCTAAATTGCGTTTCATATCCTATTCAGTACCTGAGATGATTTGCCAATGAGCGCGGAGAGCCAATTAAGGCAATTACAGATGCAAGATGATGCATCTCTTCGCAGCGATGTCCGTTCACTCGGAGAACTTCTTGGGCAATCATTAGTTCGACAAGAGGGACAAGAGCTTCTTGAATTAGTTGAAAAAGTTCGTGCTGCAGTTCGTACTGGTCAAGGTGAAGCCGAACTTAAAGATGTCGATGTAGAAAAAGCGGTTCAATTAGTACGCGCATTTAGTACTTACTTTCATTTAGCAAATGTGGCTGAACAATTACACCGTTCAAGAGTTCTAGAGAATGAACGTGCTGAAAGTGGGTCTTGGATTGCTCAAGCTGTAGATAAAATCGAAGCAGCTCGCAAATCAGGTCTAGAAATTAAATTAGATGACTTAAACAAATGGTTGTCCGATTTCTCAGTACGCCCGGTGTTTACCGCGCATCCAACCGAAGCTTCGCGCAGATCTGTACTAAGTAAGTTGGCGCAAATTTCTGACCTGCTAGAAATGCCTGCAAGCCGAGTGCGGGATGCGCGTCTCTCCGAAGCCATTGACTTACTCTGGCAGACAGATGAATTGCGAGTAGAACGGCCTCTGGTAATTGATGAAGCAGTTAATGCGCTCTATTATCTAGATGATCTTTTTCGTTTGACTGTGCCGGAGGTATTAGACGAATTTGCCATAGAGGTTGCCAGACTCGGCGTAACTATTCCGCCAACTGCAAAACCGCTCTCTTTTGGTACTTGGATCGGTGGAGACCGAGATGGAAATCCAAATGTCACACCAGATGTAACTCGCGAAACTATTGTGGTTCAAGTGGGTCATGCAATTCGCGTGATTTCAGAGGCGATGTCGCAATTGCGCCAATCACTCTCTGTTTCAACTCGAATCATCAAGGTTTCAGATGAGTTGCAAGCCTCTGTTGAGAGAGATCTAGCGAATATCCCTGAATTTGAAGCACGATATCGCCGACTAAATGCACGCGAGCCTTATCGCTTAAAAACCACGGCAATTGTTCATCGCCTTGAGCTAACACGTAAAAGACATGCGGCCGGAGCCCCGCATGTTCCAGGTCGAGATTATGCAAATACCGAAGAGCTAATTACAGATCTAAATATTATGCGTGATTCACTGCTTGCCAACCATGGAGAGCTAATTGCTACCGGGCAACTTGAGCGAATTATTCGCACCGTTTCTGCATTTGGATTAATTCATGCGACGATGGATGTACGTGAACATTCGCAAGTTCACCATGCAGCACTTGCGAATTTTGGAATAGCTTCAGACTACGCAGAACAGACTCCTGATGCCCGATTTGATACTTTGGTTGCGGAGTTAGAGAGTAAGAATTTGCGTAATCCACAAAATTTAGATGCGCAAAGTGCAAAGACTTTAGATACTTTTAGAGCGATTAATGAATTAATTGCACAATTCGGGCCGGAAGTCATTGAAACATACATCATCTCAATGACTAAACAGCCTGCTGACCTGTTAGCTGCAGCAGTTCTTGCAAAAGAAGCAGGACTTATCGATATAAATGCAGGTATAGCGAAAATTGGTTTTGCACCGTTACTTGAAACGGTGGCAGAGCTTCGCGCCGCCGATACTATTTTGGAAAAACTCTTATCTAATCCGGTTTATCGCAAGCTGGTTTCTCTTCGTGGAGATGAACAAGAAGTCATGCTTGGTTACTCTGACTCAAATAAAGATGCTGGCATTGCAACAAGTCAGTGGGAAATTCATCAGGCACAACGTCGCTTACGTGATGTGGCGATGAAATATGGAGTGAAGTTAAGACTTTTCCATGGTCGTGGTGGTTCTGTAGGCCGCGGTGGTGGACCAACTTATGATGCTTTGATTGCGTTACCTTGGGGATCTCTTGATGGTCAGATCAAAATGACCGAACAAGGTGAAGTTATCTCTGATAAATACTCTATTCCGATGCTGGCGCGCGAAAATGTCGAATTGACACTGGCAGCTGCGCTGGAAGCAACAGTTCTAAATCGTGGTCCGCGACAAGCAAGTGAAAATTTAAAGCAATGGAATGAATGTATGGAGTTATTATCTGAAAACTCTTTCCAGCGCTACCGCAATTTAGTCAGCCACCAAGATTTACCGGCATATTTCTATGCATCAACACCTACTGAGCAATTAGGAGATATGTTCTTAGGTTCAAGACCATCAAGACGACAAGGCGCCAATGACGGAATCGAAAATTTGCGCGCTATTCCATGGGTATTTGGTTGGACTCAGAGTCGCCAGATTGTCCCTGGTTGGTACGGTGTTGGATCAGGATTAAAAGCTGCCCGTGAAGCGGGTAAATCAGAAGTGTTAAAGCAAATGCTAAATGAATGGCATTTCTTCAAGACTTTTATCTCTAATGTGGAAATGACCATGGCTAAGACTGATTTGAAGATGGCCGCCAATTATGTTCAAGCATTAGTACCGACGCATTTGCATCATTTCTTTGATGACATCAAGGCAGAATTCGAATTGACTAGCAGAGAAATTAATTCACTTCGCGGTAACGATAATTTGTTAGGTGACCAACCACTTTTGGCTCGCACGCTTCAAATTCGCGATCAATATCTTGCACCACTTCATATCATGCAAGTGAATTTGTTGGAACGCGTGCGCGAAGCTGGTGAAAACGCAGATCCACTTCTTAGAAGAGCTCTGCTGCTCACAATTAATGGCGTTGCACTTGGCTTAAGAAATACTGGTTGATTTAAGAGTTTTACTGGTTGTATTGGCCCTGAGCAGCCTGTAATCCATTTTTGATTAAATACTCAATAGCGTCTGCGCCGCGCGAAACAAATAACGGAATTTCGCTCTTTTCCACACTTGAAAAATTCTTCAAAACAAAATCTGCTGGATCTTGTTGTCCCATTGGCCGCCCGATTCCCATTCGAATGCGGAAATAGTTAGCTCCCATTACCCCGGTAGTGCTCTTTAAACCGTTATGGCCATTATCGCCGCCACCTTGTTTGATGCGAATTGCATTAAATGGAATATCTAATTCATCATGAATCACAATCAGATTTTCGATTCCAATTTTGTAAAAATTACAGAGCGCTTTTATTGGACCGCCAGATTCATTCATGTAGCCATGAGATTTAGCAAGCACTACTCCTGGCGCATCAATTCCTACACCGATTTTATAAGCAGCCACATCGGCTCGCGCTTTATGAGAGCTCCAGGTTAAAGAATTAACACGCGCCATCTCATCGACAACCATGTGGCCGATGTTATGACGCGTGTTCTTATATTCAGCCCCAGGGTTTCCTAATCCAACGACTAGCCAAACCATGGAGCTAACTTAATACCCGTTGCCGCTGATTAAGCTGAAGGTGTTGCATCAGCTGCTGGAGCTGCTGCACCTTCTGCTGGAGCTGCTGCTGCAACTGGCTCATCAACATGTGTTGAGCGCTCACCAAGGTGAACAACTGTCATCTTTGGATCGCTAACTAGTTTTGCACCAGCTGGAAGTTCAACATCTGCTGCAGTCTTTGACTCGCCTGCCTTTAGCCCTTCGATATTGAGCTTTAACTCTGCTGGAATGTTTGTAGTTTCTACTTCAATTTCAACAGTGTTATGAACGTGCTCAAGAATTCCATCTGGATCGTGCTTGCCATATGTATGAACTGGAACCGCAACAGTTACCTTTTCGCCACGACGAACTACTAATAGATCAACGTGTTCTAAAGTCTGCTTTAGTGGATCACGAACTACCGCCTTTGGAAGTGTAAGTTCGGTCTTTCCATCGACAACAATGTCCAAAAGAACGTTTGATGTCTTTAGCGCGTTTGTAAGTTCGCGCATTGGAAGTGCTACGTGCTTTGGCTTCTCACCGTGTCCGTAGATAACCGCTGGTACTAGACCATCGCGACGTGCACGACGTGAAGCACCCTTACCGAATTCGGTACGAGCAACGCCATTGATTGTTACTTCTGCCATTTTTATTACCTCGCCTTGTTGTTGCGGCGCAGAGTAATTAACGAATTTGAACTTCGTCGATTACGGTTTTTACACCCTCGCCGGAATGGTCAAAGGCTATAGGAATTAAGAGTGGCCGTCAAAAAGGCTAGTTACTGATCCATCCTCAAAGACTTCACGTATCGCGCGAGCGATAAGCGGTGCGATAGATAGCACAGTAAGTCCATCAAATCGATTTTCTAATGGAATCGGCAAGGTATCGCAGACCACTACTTCTGAGGCCTTTGAATTCTTTAGGCGATCGATTGCCGGTCCGCTAAATACGGCATGCGTTGCTGCAATGATTACATCTTTTGCGCCTTCATTAAATAGCGCATCTACCGCTTTAGTGATGGTTCCGGCGGTATCAATCATGTCATCGATTACGACGCAAGTGCGTCCCGCTACTTCACCAACGACTCGGCCAGTTGTTGATTCATTTGGAATCAATGGATCGCGTGTCTTGTGAATAAATGCAACCGGGCATCCACCCAATAAATCTGACCAACGTTCCGCTACACGTACTCGACCAGAGTCTGGCGAAACAATTGTTAATTGTGAACGATCAACTTTGCTGCCTACATAATTTGCAAGTAGTGGAAGTGCAAACAAGTGATCTACTGGACCGTCAAAAAAGCCTTGAATTTGAGAGGTGTGTAAATCAACCACCATAAGTCGGTCTGCGCCAGCAGTCTTAAATAAATCTGCCATCAAGCGCGCAGAGATTGGCTCGCGGCCACGGTGCTTTTTATCTTGACGAGCATAACCATAGAAAGGTGCAACTACTGTGATTCGTTTTGCGGATGCACGTTTAAGCGCATCAATCATGATTAGTTGCTCCATGATCTGCTTATTTACAGGTGCTGCGTGAGATTGAATTACGAATGCATCGCTACCGCGAACTGATTCTTCGAAGCGAACAAATATCTCTCCGTTTGCAAAGTCATATGCAGATGTTGGAGTTATGGTGATGCCTAATTCAGAGGCAACTGATTCTGCGAGCTCTGGAAATGCTCTTCCGGTGAAGATTCGTAATCGCTTTTCGGACGATAGACGAAGCTCGCTCATCGTTTATTCTCCTTTTGCTTCTGCAGCTTTAGCTGACTTGGTACCTGGTCGCTTGCGCATGACCCACCCTAAGACATTTCTCTGCTTTGAGCGGCCAACTCCAATCGCGCCTGCTGGAACATCTTCGGTAATTACCGATCCAGCAGCGGTATATGCCCCATCGCCCACATTCACTGGCGCAACCAACATGGTGTCGCTTCCAATTCGAACATGGTCACCAATCTCAGTGCGATGCTTTTCGACTCCGTCATAATTTACAAAAATCGTTGCGGCGCCAATATTGGTGCCTTCTCCGATAGTTGCATCGCCCACATAAGACAGATGTGGAACTTTCGAACCAATTCCAATTTGAGAATTCTTAATTTCTACGAATGCGCCGGCTTTGGATTCATTTGCCAGAATCGTTCCGGCACGAAGATATGCAAAAGGTCCAACCGTTGCGCTTTCACCAATTTCAGATGCAGTGCAATTTGATTCTTTTATTGTGGCGCAGCAATTAACTGCGCAATCCTGGAGAGTGGTTCTTGGGCCAATTACAGCATGAGCAGCAATCGCAGTTGATCCAAATATTCCTGAGCCTGGGAGAATCACAACATCTGGTGCGATAGTAACCGTGTCATCTATCCATGTTGTAGTCGGATCAAGAATAGTTACGCCATTTCGCATATGAGATTCGTTGATTCGATCACGAAGCAAAGATGCAGCTTCTGCCAATTGGACTCGATCATTAACGCCAAATGTCTCGGTGAAATCTTCGCAAAGAATTGGAGCGACTTTTCCACCAGATTTACGAATATTCTCTATCGCATCAGTTAAATAAAGTTCGCCTTGGGCATTATTTGTTTTTAGTTTTGAAATCGCTTCAGTTAATGCTAAAAAATCAAAAATATAAACTCCAGAATTTATTTCAAAAATTAATTTTTGATCATCGTCAGCATCTTTTTCTTCTACAATTTTATGTAAAAGTCCTTCATCATCTCGAATAATTCGACCGTATCCGGTTGGATCTGGATGCTCTGCTGTAAGTACTGATGCGGTATAGCCCCCATCGTTATGAGCTGCCACAAATTCTTTTAAGGTATTTCCCGAGAGCAATGGTGTATCCCCAGCGAGGATCAAGATATTGCCGTTTGTCTTCACTCCATCTAGAGCTACTTGAACCGCATGCCCGGTTCCGTTGCGCTCGGCTTGGAAGATTGCGATCGCATCCGGGGCGATCTCAGATAAATGCGCTTCAACTTTCTCGCGACCTGAACCCACAACAACTCGAACAGTTTCTGGATTAACCGAATCAAGCGCATGAAGAACATGGCCTAACAATGATCGGCCAGCAATTGAATGAAGAACTTTTGGAGTTTGTGATTTCATGCGAGTTCCCTCGCCGGCAGCCAAGACAATTGCTTGCTTAATCACGTAGTAATTCTATTCGTAATTTTCTAAAGGTGGCTCCGCCACCTGGTATCGATCCAGGACCCTGGGCTTCAAAGGCCCATGTGCTAGCCACTACACAATGGCGGAACCCGTATTCTCTCGTAAAAACGGCATTTCGCCAAAATC
>VEQG01000013.1 GCA_018883345.1 Candidatus Nanopelagicaceae bacterium | reverse complement strand
GACGAAGCTTGGATTTGGCTTCGCCGATCTTCTTTTCTAGCTAAATTCTTTTAAAAACTTACCTTCGAGCGTCCGACTGAGGGTAAGCCTACCTGCCATACGCATAATGACCTAGCCGAAGGTTCTGGAAGTGGACAAAGTGAGCGTGTAGGAGAGAAAATTGGCTATCAACTTTGTGAAAGCAAGCGGGTTTTTGAACTGGGGAAGGTGCAAATAACACCTTGCTAGGAGTTGAAGATGAATCGTGGATTCTTAACTATCCACTCATGCCCGATGGCGCTAATTCGCCATGTTGAGTGGTCAATTGAATCTCTGCTTGGACCGGTGCAGATCGAATGGCGCCCCCAACCACTTGTGGCAGGCACGCAACGCGCTTTAATTGAATGGCGATCTAATAAAGATTACTCTGCCGAATTAGCAAGTTCACTTAAAAGTTGGCATTACTTGAGATTTGAGATTAATTACGGAAATCAACTTTTTAGACATACACCTGATCTTGGAATGCATCGCTCTCAAATCGATGAGCTGGGAAGTATCTTGATTACCGAAAATCAAATCAAATTTGCGTTAACAAAAAGTGATGAAGAAGTGAGAGAACTGCTAGATGTGGCGCTCGGAACAGAGTGGGAAGTAGAACTTGAGCGCTTCCGTGGAGTAGATTTGCAGGAGATCGCTCAACTACGAGCAATCTAAAAAAAGAATTAAGTCAGGAAAAAAATGGACGAGAAATTAGAGAAACGTAAATCAATTACAATCATCGCAGCTGCCGCAATTGTGGCAAGCGCACTTGGTGCCGGATTAAGCCAAGTTGGTTCAGGATTTGCAACTCGTTCAAGCGATGGCATCGTTGTAATTGGTTCTGCCAAAGTTTCGGCTAAAGCAGATAATGTCGTTTGGACTTTATCTATTGCAAATACTGGCAAAACACCAGCAAGTGCCGTAAACGGAATTGATTCTGGAATCAGCGCCCTTCAAAAGTATTTAACTGATGGTGGGGTAGGATCAGAACAATTAACCCTTGGTCCAGTTAACTCTTACCCAACTGAGGAATATATCAACGGCAATCCAACCGGACGCATCCTTAATTATCGTGCAAATCGTGAAATCACGGTGCGCACCAAAGATGTTCAATTGGTTTCTAAACTAAGTCAAAACATTGGAGCTTTACTTCAACAAGGTGTAAATGTAAGCAATTACGGACCTCAGTATTATGTTTCAACTTTGAATAAAATTCGCCCAGAGCTACTTAGTGAAGCAACTAAAGATGCAAAAGCTCGCGCTGAGGCGATGACAGAAGCGGTCGGGGGAAGAGTTGGATCTATTACCTCAGTGAAAGCTGGGCCAATTCAAGTCACAACACCAGATTCAACAATGACTTCAGATTACGGAATGTATGACACTTCTAGCATTGATAAAACTGTAACCGCAACGGTAACGGTAACTTTTAAGAGCAATTAATTAAAGAGGAATATTGCCGTGTGCACCGCGTCTATATGGTGCCGCGGCAATGGCTCTAGCAATTTCGGATCTAGTTTTGTCGGGTTGAATCACTGAATCAACAACGCCAATTTCAATTGCTTTTTGCACTCCACCAGATTCTTGCTCGTGCTTTGCAGCAAGCTCTAACTCCATGAACTCTCGTTGATCTTGAGGAACATCTGCAAGTAAACGTCGATGTAGTACCCGAACTGCAGCCACGCTACCCATAACTGCGACATCTGCATTAGGCCAAGCAAAAACTTTTGTGGCACCTAACGCCCGTGAATTCATTGCAACATATGCTCCACCATAAGCATGTCGGGTAATTAGTGTTACGCGAGGAACTACCGCTTCACCAAATGCATGTAGCAATTTAGCGCCGCGCCTTACGGCGCCTTCCCATTCTTGACCGACACCTGGAAGAAATCCAGAGACATCTGCAATCACGATTAGTGGAATTCCAAATGCATCGCACATTCGAACAAATCGAGCCGCCTTTTCTCCGGCTGCTGCATCTAATACGCCACCCAAATATTTAGGATTATTTGCAACGACACCTACAGTTCGACCGCCCAAACGACCGATGGCAGTCAACATATTTGGTGCCCAATCTGCAAGCAGTTCCATAGATTCATCATGATCTAACAGCTCTTCAACCAATGGATGCACTTCATATACTCGTTTACGTGAATCTGGCACGAATTGTGCAAGATCAGTATCTTCTAGTTTCACATCAATATGACCTTGATTTGCAAAGAGTGATGCCAGTTTGCGTATGTCTTCAAATGCTTCTGCTTCGCTGGTTGCAATTATGTGCGCTAGCCCAGAATTCTTTTTATGCGCTTCTGGTCCGCCAAGCTTTGCCATATCAACATTTTCTCCGGTGACGCTTTTAACGACATCTGGACCAGTGACGAATATTCGACCTTCTGGTGCAAGCACAACCACATCTGTCAGCGCTGGCCCATATGCACCACCACCAGCAGTAGGACCAAGAACTAATGAAAGTTGTGGAATTTTTCCGGAAGCGGTTATGAAAGATTGAAAGACTTCACCAAATGCATGAAGTGATAACACGCCATCACGTAAACGTGCACCACCAGAATGCCAAATTCCGATTACCGGCAGTTGTTCTGCCATTGCAACTTTATATGCTTCTACTATTACTTTTGCACCTTCAGGACCGAGCGCACCACCTTGAACAGTTGGATCAGATGCGAAAACTACGACATCGTTGCCTTTTATTTTTCCACGTGCCGCGAGCATGCCACTTTGATCTCGCTCGGTGATTAAATGATTGGTGCCAGCATCAACTAGCTTCGCTATCCGAAGCTCAGGATCTTTTGGATCTGTCATTTAGATGCTTTTGAACACCAAAACTACGTCGTGGCCACCAAAACCAAATGAATCATTTAAAGCTGCAATGTCACCTTTAGGTAATTCGCGGGCTTTATCTCTAACTACATCAACAGTTACTGCCGGATCAAGATTTTCAATATTAATTGTTGGCGGAGCCAATCTCTCTTGTAGCGCTTTCACAATTAATACGGATTCAACGGCACCGGCGCCGCCAAGTAGATGGCCGGTCATTGATTTAGTTGCAGAGACTGCAACATGGTCTGCATCTGCACCTAGTGCACCACGAAGTGCATTCGCTTCTGCGACATCTCCAGCCGGAGTAGAGGTTGCGTGTGCATTTAAATGGAAAATATCTTTAGTTGAAAGACCGGCATCTTTAAGGGCTAATTGCATTGCACGAATAACTCCACGCCCCTCTGGATCTGGCGCAGCGATGTGATAGCCATCGGAAGTTAAACCTTGACCTGCAATTTCACAGTAAATCTTTGCTCCGCGTGCCTTTGCATGTTCGTACTCTTCAAGAATGAGTACGCCACCGCCTTCGCCTAACACAAAACCATCTCTATCAACATCGTAAGGGCGCGATGCCTTCTCTGGCGCATCGTTTCGAGTTGATAACGCTTTCATGGCTGCAAAACCTGCCATAGGTAAAGCATCAACCGATGCTTCTACGCCACCGGCAATAACCATATCTGCACGGTTATTTCTAATCATGTCAAAGGCATAACCAATTGCCTCAGCACCAGATGCGCATGCCGAAACGGGCGTGTGCACGCCAGCTTTTGCTTTGAATTCCAAACCGACATTCGCTGCAGGTCCATTTGGCATAATCATTGGAACGGTATGCGGCGAAACTAAACGCGCTCCCTTTTCCATGAGAATTCGATATTGCTCTAATAAAGAGGTAACACCACCGATACCTGATGCAATTACAACGCCAAGTCGTTCGAGGTCAAGCTCTGGGCTACCTGCATCTGCAAATGCTTCACGAGAAGCGATTAGTGCAAATTGTTCGGAACGATCTAGGCGACGCAGCTCTACTGGCTTCATTACCTCTGATGGTTCAACTACAACTTCTGCCGCGAAGTGCACTGGCAAGGTGCTTGCCCACTCATGACCCATTAACCGTGCGCCAGATTTCCCAGCGACAGCATTTGCCCAAGTGGAAGCGACATCTCCGCCAAGCGGAGTAGTGGCACCTAAACCAGTTACAACAACACGTCTTGTCATTTTTAGAATTTTAGAATTTAAGAATTTATTTCTTATGCCGATGCTTTAACAATGAAATTAACTGCATCGCCAACGGTTGCAAGTTCTGAAACCTGATCATCAGGAATTTTCACGCCGAAACGCTCTTCAGCAGCTACAACAACTTCAACCATTGATAATGAATCAACATCTAGGTCTTCAGTGAAGCTCTTGCCCATTTCGATAGATGCTGCTGGAACTCCCGCAACTTCTTCTACGATCTCTTTTAGACCAGCAAGTACATCTGCTTCGTTTAGTGCCATTGATATTTCTCTTTTCGTTTTAATATGGAACGCGTCGCTGCGTTTATTTTCTTTTTCGTGTACAACTGTAAGTTACAGGAAGATATTGTGCAGGGTAGAAGGCGTTACTTTCGAGTAATAAGGCTTAAATTGGAGGTAATCAAGGTAATTTTACGACTTGAGCCGCATATGCGAGACCTGCGCCATAGCCAATAATCAACGCTAGCTCACCATGTAATTCTGGGTGGGATTGCAGAAGTGCGTCCATAGCAAGTGGTATTGATGCAGCAGATGTATTGCCATTTGTGCGAATATCATCTGCAATAAGAATGTCTGGAGATAGTTTCATATCTTTTGCCATAGATTCAATAATTCTTAAGTTGGCTTGATGTGGCACAAAAGCCTTTAAATCAGATGGCGTGATTCCAGCTAACTCAATTGCTTTGGTCCCCACCTTACTTACTGAAAATACTGCCCAACGAAAAACTCTTTGGCCCTCTTGAACAATATCCGGCCACGCAATTGAACTCGCAGGTGAATCATTATTTTTGAAATCCAACCATGAAGACATAGTGATTGCATCGCGCTGGTCAGAATCAGATCCCCAAGCAGTTGGACCGATACCTTGCTCGGTTGACTGACCCACCACAACTGCACCAGCGCCGTCAGCAAAAATAAATGCAGTTGCGCGATCAGTTGGATTAGTGAAATCACTTAATTTCTCTGAACCGATGACCAATACATTTTTTGCAGTTCCGCCACGAACCAAGTCATTTGCAAGTCCAACACCGTAAGTAAAACCTGCGCAAGCTGCAGATAAATCGAAGGCCGCGGCTTTATGTGCGCCAATATTTGAAGCAATTCCTGAAGCGCCACTTGGAGTTTGGTGGGGGTAAGAAATTGAAGCCAAAATAACTACATCAATCTGATCACTACCTATTCCAGCTCTTTCTAATGCTTGATTCGCCGCAA
The DNA here is from genome assembly GCA_018883345.1 of Candidatus Nanopelagicaceae bacterium. Lineage (GTDB taxonomy): Bacteria > Actinomycetota > Actinomycetes > Nanopelagicales > Nanopelagicaceae > ZLKRG08. Next base: position 32,727 of record VEQG01000013.1, on the reverse strand, counting down.
CGGTTCCCATATCAACAACCGAAATGTCACGATCGGCAAAACGTCTACTTTCAATTCCAGTGCGCTGCTGAATCCATTCATCAGTGGAATCTATTTTGTCTACGATTTCAGAATTAGGAACCAAATTAGTGGCACGATAGATTCCAACTGCAAGGATTGATGCGTTGCCGCCAACTTTAGATTTAATCATGCACCACCATGCTTTATTGCAAAGGCTCTTGCCGCAGCAATATCTTCGGGTGATTTGAGTGCAAAGGATTCAATTCCGGGGGTGGCACGTTTTAGTAGTCCTACCAAAGTGCCAGCAGGTGGAAATTCAATCACGCCAGTAACACCAAGTTGTACAAGCGATTCCATGCATAAATCCCAACGGACTGGATTAGCAATCTGGTTAACAATTCGATCAATTGCAACTTTCCCATTAAGAACTACGGTTCCATCTTTATTTGAAAGTAATTGCGAAGTTGGTTCGTTGATGCTGACTTTTTCAACATATCCAGCAACATGAGATACCGCTGATTGCATGTAATGAGTGTGAAACGCTCCCGCCACTGCTAAAGCTCTAACTCTAGAACCAGTCGGTGGATTTTCCACCAACTTATCAATTTGCGCTAAAGATCCAGCAGCAACAATTTGCCCAGCACCGTTATCGTTTGCAGGAATTAACTCAAGTTCGTTAATCGCATTTAATACTTCATTGCGATCTCCGCCAAGCACTGCTGCCATTCCAGTTTCTGCTTGACTTGCCGCTTTCGCCATCGAGATTCCTCGTTGGCGCACTAATTCAAGTGCATGAGCCGGAGAGAGCACGCCTGATACTCCGGCAGCAGTTATCTCTCCGACTGAGTGCCCAGCTACGACCGAGAATTTTGTTAGCCCAAGCGCTGATGCGCCTAAGAGCCCCGCCGCCACTATTAATGGCTGAGCATTTGCAGTGTCTTTGATTTCATCAGCACTGGCAATAGTTCCGAGGCGTTCTAAATCTAGATCAATATGAAGTGACCAATTTGCTACGGTCTTTCTGGTTGCTTCATCTAACCAAGGAGTCAGCATTCCTGGTGTTTGTGAACCTTGACCTGGAAATAGCAATGCGAGCATGTGTTTAGTTTAAAGCGATTGGTAGGTACTTAGAAGTAATTAACGATTTACTAGCCAAACTTGAAGCGAATGTGGTGAAACTTGGACTTTCTCGCCTGGCGCAGCCAGAACTGGGTTATAGGTTGCCGTAGTTTCAAATGAATCAAAAATACAACGCATTGCTTGGCCCCAAGATGAACCAGGCAATGTGAAGGTGGTTTCTTCACCGTAGGAGTTCATTAAAAGGACTAAGCCATTCTTAGGTCCTGCTTCAAAGAAAACCGTTAAAGATCTTTTATCGCCGTCTGACCAATGTTCGTCGTTCATTTCATTTCCAGACAAACTAAACCAGGCAATATCTTTTCTTTCAGTTCCGGTATCCATTCTGCCAGTGAAGAATTCAGAAGTTATATCCGAAAGATAAGTTTTACGAATTCGAATTAATTCAATAAACGCATCCTGTAAATCTTTCTTAGATCCGGTTGGGTGCCAATCTAGAGTCCAACCACCATGCCATGCAATCTCTTTATTCCAATTTTCATTACTTAATTCAATTGGAAGAGTAAATGCATTATTTGATCCATGTTGCGTTCTCCCTACTTCATCTCCCATGGTGACCATTGGTACACCTGATGATAGAAGCAGGGTTGCCATCATTGATTTTTGGAGTGATTGACGGATCTGATTAATTTTTGAATCTTCAGTAGGGCCTTCAACGCCAACATTCCAAGAACGATTGGTGTTATTGCCATCGCGATTATCTTCACCGTTAGCCTCATTTTTCTTGTCGTGGTAAGTAACTAAATCATTCATTGTGAAACCATCATGAGCGGTAATGAAATTTATTGAGGTGGTTGGTCCTCGGAAGTAGAAGATGTTGCTAGAACCAGAAATTGATGACGCTAAGGCGCTGACACCTTCTCCATAACCACGTGCAATATCTCCCAACCAGAATTGGCGCACTGCATCGCGGTAGTAGTCATTCCATTCACGCCACGGATATTGGAATTCCCCAAGTGAATACCTGGAAATATCCCAAGGCTCTGCAATCAACTTTAGTTGTCTTAAAACCGGATCAGCTGTGATGGCAGCGAAAAGCGCCGAATCGATCATATTTCCAGTTCGATTTAGAGCTGGCGCTAAATCGAATCTAAAGCCATCAACACCAATAACTTGGCTCCACCAACGAAGTGAATCTATGACTACACGCACTCCATGAGGTTTACCTGCGGAGAAAGTATTTCCGCAGCCAGTGTTATCAATGTAATGGCTAGTTCCACCATGACGATACCAATTTCGATTATCAATTCCTTTGTATGTTAGATGTGGACCGCCAGGTCCACCTTCAGCAGTGTGGTTGTAAACAACATCAAGAATTACTTCAATACCATTTTCGTGCAATCTATCGACAGCTTCTTGCAATTCTGCAATTGGATTATCAGTTGCCGCATATCCTCGGTGTGGGGCAGAAAATGCAATTGCGTTATAGCCCCAATAATTGCGGCGACCGCGAGCCCAAATTGCCGGTTCAGTTGCATGTTCGTGAATTGGTAATAATTCAATTGCGTTAACGCCAATTTTCTTTAGATAATTAATGGTTGATTGATGCCCAAGCGCTTTATATGTTCCGCGCTCGTGTTCTGGGATTTCTTGATTTGCCCAAGTTAAACCCTTTACATGCGCTTCATAAATAACTAAGTCTTGCCAATTTATGTGTGGATGATTTATGTGTCGCGGTGCATCATTTGTAACGACCGAAAGTGGTACAAACTTTGCTGAATTGCGATCATCTTTAATATTCGGATCGCCCGCACCAAAACCATCTTCGGAGATATGTCCGTAGATTTCCGGAACATATAAAAGTTCTCCATCCAAATGGTGCGCATATGGATCGATTAATAATTTATTTGGATTAAATCTAGAGCCACGTTCTGGTTCCCATGGACCATATACGCGATAGCCATAACGCTGCCCAGGTCGAACACCTTTTAAATATCCGTGAAAGATTGGCCCGTTTCTATGAGATAGCGCGAATCGAGTCTCTAAGAGTTTTCCGTTCACCTCGGTGAAAAGGCAGAGCTCAACTGCATCTGCAGCCTCGGCCCAGATTGCGAAGTTGGTGCCTTCCTCAGTTGGAATCGCGCCTAAGTAGCGTGGGTCGGCCTGAAGCATGCGGGTAGTCTGCCTTGAATGTCTCTGAAATCGACTGTAAATCGGTAAATAACTAGTAAAGAATTGCTACTGACGAGTAACATCGCCACGTGAAGATTGCAGTAACAGTTAAGCAAGTTCCGGATTCATGGGCTGAAAAGAAATTGGTTAATGGTCGCGTGGACCGCGAAAGCGTGGATGCAGTTCTAAATGATTTAGATGAATATGCAATTGAAGAGGCGCTTCGAATTTGTGAAGCAAATGGTGGAACGACCGATGATGGTGGCGAACATACAATTACTTTAATTTCGATGGGACCAACTCGCGCGCAGGAAGCAGTTCGCAAAGGGTTATCGATGGGCGCCACCAACGCAATCGTGATTACCGATCCAGCTCTCGCCGGTGCGGATGCGATGGCAACATCTGAAGTCTTAGCAAAAGCAATTGCTGATGGCGGTTATGACTTCGTAATCAGCGGCGTCGAAAGTACAGATGCCCGAATGAGCATCGTCCCAGCGATGATTAGCGCTCGACTTGGGCATGCCCAATTAACTTTTGCAAATAAAGTTTCGGTCGATGTATCAAGTAAGAAAATTTCAATAAATCGAATAACCGATACTGGCGAAGTTGAAATGGAAGCTAATTTCCCTGCAGTTGTTTCGGTAGTAGAGAAAATAAATGAACCAAGATATCCATCTTTTAAGGGCATTATGGCTGCTAAGAAGAAAGAGATATCAACAATATCTGGAAGCGCCACATCCGGAACTGAAGTTCTAGAATCAAATGCCAGACCACCAAAAGCCGCTGGTCAAAAAATTGAAGATGACGGAAGCGCTGCAGAGAAATTAGTCAATTTCCTAGTTGAAAGGAAATTGATATGAGCAAAGTGCTAGTTGTGGCAGATAATGCAAAAGTCACCGCAGAGTTAGTTGCCGCGGCAGGCAGTGCGGTGGTAGTTGAATCCAAGTCAGCAAGGGCGGTTGCAGAGTATGCGAAAAATAATAGCTTTGATGCAGTTTTTGTTGCTGCGACAATGGATGGCAAAGAATTCGCTGCTCGTATCGCAATTGCATTAGATTCAGGAATAATCACAGATGCAATTGCAGTGGATAGTAATTTTGTTACCACTCAATCTAACTTCGGTGGCAGTTACACTGTAAAAGCAAAGGTAAACCGTGGAATTCCAGTAATTACTTTGCGTCCAAATTCAGTAGAACCAGCTAGCCAAATACCGGAGACTATTAAATTAGAAGGCGACGATAATTCTTTGGTAACAATCAAGTCTGTTAAGCCAAAGGTAAAAGGTGCTAGACCAGAATTGGCTGAGGCAAAGATTGTGGTCTCTGGTGGTAGAGGAATTGATGGGGATTGGTCTGCAGTTGAGAAGTTTGCCGATTCACTTGGCGCCGCCATTGGTGCTTCGCGCGCTGCGGTAGATGCTGGTTGGTGTAGCCATGATTTGCAGGTGGGCCAAACTGGTAAGAGCGTAAGTCCTGATCTTTATGTGGCCTGCGGAATCTCTGGAGCAATTCAGCATAAGGCTGGCATGCAGACTTCGAAAAATATTGTCGTAATTAATAAAGACCCCGAAGCGCCACTTTTTGAAATCGCAGATTTTGGCATCGTGGGTGATTTAGCGAGCGTACTTTCTAAGGCGAGCGAACTTATAAACGCCCGCAAGTAGAATGTCGCAGTGGCAATCTACTTAGACCATGCGGCGACTACGCCTATCTCTGAGATTGCCCTTGCCGAATTCAATAAACAATTACAGCAAATAGGCAATCCTTCTTCATTGCATAATTTTGGTAGGGAGCAAAGACGAGCACTTGAAGAGGCTCGAGAAAAGATTGCGAATTTTATAAGTTGCGCGCCAAGCGAAATTATTTTCACTGGATCTGGCACCGAAGCAGATAATTTGGCAATCAAAGGTTTATTTTGGAAATCACAGAAAAGCGGAAAGAAAGTAATTGTAATTTCAAGTTTCGAACATAAAGCAGTTCTAGAACCTGCCGAGTGGTTAGTTGAAAAAGAGGGCGCTGAATTAATTCAAATACCCATCACTAGCGAAGGAATAGTTGATTTAAATTTCTTAATAAACCTAATTTCCGACCGCGGTCAAGAAATAGCATTAATTTCAGTAATGCATTCAAATAATGAAATCGGTGCGCTTCAACCAATTGATGAGGTAATCAAGATTGCTGGAGATATTCCAGTGCATTGCGATGCCGTCCAATCTTTACTTAAAGTTCCCGTTACATTTGAAGGTTTAACAGCATTAACAATCAGCGCTCATAAAATAGGCGGTCCAGTGGGTGTTGGCGCGCTAGTTCTCAAACGTGGCTTCGATATTCCAGCTTTATTGCATGGAGGTGGCCAAGAGCGAGAAATCAGAAGTGGCACCTTAAATGCGCCAGCCATCTGCGCATTCGCGGCTGCTTTAACTACCTATCCAACGGATGCGGTCACAGCTTTACGCGATCAATTAATTTCTGGAATAAGAGATTCAATCCCGAATGCATTAATTAATACCCCAGCACATGCCTTACCAGGAATCGTTAATGTTTCCTTTCCTGGGACTAAAGGTGAAACGTTATTACTACTAATGGACATGGAAGGTATTGCCTGTTCAACAGGTTCTGCTTGTAGCGCCGGGGTGCATCGCCCAAGTCATGTATTAATCGCATTAGGGCGTAGTGAAGATGAAGCTATCGGCACTTTAAGGCTTTCACTCGGCGCGCAAAGTACTCGAGCGGATATCGATCGAGTATTAGAAGTATTGCCTAACGTGGTTGAAAAGGCGCGGTTGGCAAAATGAAATTAATCGCAGCAATGTCAGGTGGAGTTGATTCAGCAGTAGCTGCAAGTAGAGCAGTAGAAGCAGGACATCAAGTTGTTGGAGTCCACTTAGCATTAGCTTCGAATCCGCAGAAATATCGCTCTGGTGCACGTGGTTGTTGCACTATTGAAGATTCACATGATGCCAGAAGAGCTGCGGATGTGATCGGCATTCCCTTTTATATCTGGGATATGGCTGAAGAGTTCCATGCAGGAGTGGTTGAGAATTTTCTATCAGAATATTCTGCAGGTCGCACACCTAATCCATGTTTGCGTTGTAATGAGAAAATTAAATTTGCTGCGGTCTTAGATCGCGCAAAAGCAATGGGATTCGATGGTGTGGTTACAGGACATTACGCAAATATGCGCGCATTAGATGGCGAACGTACTTTGCATCGTGCAATTGATATGAGCAAAGATCAATCTTATGTACTTGCGGTCTTAACTAGAGAGCAATTGCAAGGCGCCTATTTTCCGTTAGGCGATACTGAAAAAGTTGATATTCGAAAAGAGGCAGAAGCAAAAGGATTGGCAGTTGCTAATAAACCTGATAGTCACGACATATGTTTTGTGCCAAGTGGAGATAATGCTGGGTGGTTGCGCGAAAGATTAGGTAGCGAAGCAGGCCCAATTGTCGATCAAGATGGAAAAGTAATTGGTCAGCACAAAGGCGCATATACCTACACAATAGGTCAGCGTAAAGGATTGGGTTTAACGGTACCTGCTGCAGATGGCAATCCTCGTTTTGTTCTTAAGATCGAACCAAAGAGCAATACTGTTGTCGTAGGCCCAAGAGAAGATTTAGCCGTGACCAAAATTGTTGGCGAAAAGCCAGTTTGGTGTGGCCCAAATCCCGGAAGTGATTGGCAAACCGGTTTCGTACAAGTTCGTGCTCATGGCGCTGCACTTGATTGCAAGTATCGCGAAAACGCGGATGGTGTTGATATTGAATTAGAGAAGCCTTTACTTGGACTAGCAACAGGACAAGCAGCAGTAATTTACGATGGCGATCGAGTAGTTGGTTCCTCAACAATTTGTGAGACTGAATGAATCCTCGTCAAAGAATTGCGGAGTTGACGGAAGAAATCCGCGATCATATTTTTCGTTATTACGTACTGGATAATCCAACTGTCACGGACGCGCATTTTGATAAATTAATGCGAGAACTCGAAGAGATCGAAAAAGAACATCCAGAACTGCGTGCAGATGACTCACCAACTTTAGGAATTGGTGGCGGGTTAGCAACTACTTTTCAACAAATCGATCATCTTGAAAAAATGATGAGCTTAGATAATGTATTTGATGAAACCGAGCTTAATTCTTGGTTTGATCGCGTTGAGAAAGATGCAGCAAACGCTAATTGGCTCTGCGAACTTAAAATTGATGGTTTAGCGATCAATTTACGATACGAAAATGGCGTGTTAACCAAGGCGCTAACTAGAGGAAACGGCACTACCGGTGAAGACGTTACTTTAAATGTCAAAACTATCAAGAACTTACCTCATGAATTAAAGGGAAAAAATATCCCGCGATTAATTGAGATACGCGGAGAGGTCTATTTTCCAATCGCTGCATTTAACGAATTAAATAGTTCGCTCGAAGAATCCGGCAAAGCCACATTTGCCAATCCAAGAAATGCGGCAGCCGGATCATTGAGACAGAAGGATCCACGAGTGACTGCTTCTAGGCCGCTTAATGTTTTAGTTCATGGCATAGGTGCGACTGATACTAAATTTGATAACCAGAGCCAAGCATACGAATTGCTAAAGAGCTTAGGTTTACCAACCAGCTCACATTTTCAGGTATTAAAAAGTCGAAAAGAAGTAGCAAAATTCATCGAAAATTATGCGCAACATAGACATGATTTAGAACATGAAATTGATGGCGTGGTAATTAAAGTTGATCAAATAGATCTGCAGAAAAAATTAGGCGTTACATCCAGGGCGCCAAAATGGGCCATCGCCTATAAGTATCCGCCAGAAGAAGTCGTTACTAAGTTACTAGATATTCAAGTATCTGTAGGTCGCACAGGCCGCGTGACACCTTTTGCCGTAATGGAACCTGTTTTAGTTGCAGGTTCAACCGTAACTCATGCAACTCTGCATAACTCACAAGAAGTTACAAGAAAAGGTGTGCTAATCGGTGACTACGTTGTAATCCGAAAAGCAGGTGATGTAATCCCTGAAGTACTTTCTGCGGTAACTGATCGACGAACCGGCAACGAACAAAAATTCAAAATGCCTGATAAGTGCCCAGATTGCGGTGCTAAATTAGTTGAGCAATCTGAAGGTGATGTTGATTTGCGTTGCCCAAACGCTCAAAGTTGCCCTGCGCAATTACGTGAGCGTCTTTATTACATAGGTTCTAGAGCCGCGCTTGATATTGATGTTCTTGGCTATGAAGCCGCCAATGCTTTACTGGATGCAAGAATAATTAAGGATGAATCCGAGCTATTCGATTTAACAACAGAAAAGCTTATGACCTCACCATTTTTCACTAAGAAAGATGGCACGGCTGGCGCAAATGTTAAGAAAATTTTAGATGCTCTTGAGACAGCAAAATCTAGACCGCTATGGAGAGTAATAGTTTCTTTATCTATACGACATGTTGGTCCAACGGCTGCTCAAGCTCTCGCAAATAGTTTTAAATCCATCGAAGCAATTTCTAAAGCAAAGTCTGATCAATTATCTGAAGTCGATGGCGTTGGCGGTGTAATTGCAGATTCGATTGTCGACTGGTTTAAAGTCGATTGGCATAAGAATATTGTTAAAAGTTGGGCCAAAGCAGGGGTTATGACCGAATTGGTTGAGAGTTCAAATCTGCCACAAACCCTAGCCGGACTAACATTTGTGGTTACAGGCAGTTTAGAAACGTTCACCCGAGATGGCATCAATGAAGTGATTATGGCGCATGGCGGAAAATCCTCATCGTCTGTATCGAAGAAAACAGATTATGTGCTGGTCGGGTCCGAACCAGGATCTAAGGCAAAGAAGGCCGAAGAATTAGGTGTGGCGATTATCGATGAGGCGAAATTCAAAGAAATGCTGAAAGGGAAGTAGTATTTAGGCATGTTCCATCTACAAGAAGCCACAAGAGAGTTACCACAGCACCCAATAGTTTTTGGATTGACCACTTTTGGAATTTTAACTCTGCTGCTTTATTTAACTCTGCGTCTTGACCGTTAAGAGAATTGGTTTGTACGGAGGGACCTTTGATCCCATCCACAATGGACATTTGCGAGTCGTCGTTGAATTGCTTTCACGCAAAATAGTTGATCAGATTATTTTAATTCCCGCCGGCCAACCGTTACTTCGAGAATCTGATCCGACTGTAGAAGGTGCAATCAGATATGAAATGTGCAAATTAGCCATTGGAGATCTGCCAACGGGAATTAAAGAACTTGTCTCAGTCAGCGATATTGAAATCAAAAGAACCGGCCCAAGTTTTGCAATCGACACCGTCGAAGAGATAGAAAAATTACATATAGGAGAGAAAGAGCTCTATTGGATTATCGGCAGTGATGCTTATGCCAACTTAACTAAATGGCATCGACACGAAGAGCTTCAAGAAAAAGTTAGTTTTATCGTTATTGATCGCCCAGGAGATAATGGCGATGGTATTGATATTGGTGCGCTGGACATCTCGGCAACGCAAGTCAGAAGCGATAGTCAATTAAATGGAATTTCTCCGAGCGTTCGAAAGTTCATTACCGAAAGGAAGTTATATGCCAGTAAGTGAATTGGTGCGTAAAGAGTTAGATATTGCGGCACAAGCTGCGGTAAATAAATTGGGCACCGATTTAGTGGCTATAGATCTCTCGGATCAGAGCTTACTTTCCGAAGCATTTCTAATTGTGTCTGGAAACAACCCTAAGCAGGTTGAAGCAATTGCGGATGAAATAGAAGAAAAACTAAAAGAGATTAATGAAAAGCCAGTTCGTCGTGAAAATGGCGAAGAGTGGATATTGATTGATTACTCAGACTTGGTGGTGCATATTCAATCTGAGAATTTGCGTCGATATTACATGCTGGATCGACTATGGAATGATTGCCCGACAATACCTTTGCATATTGATGAATCTAGGTGAGGAAAAATGAGTCACAGTCATAACAAGATAGTTCTATGGCGACATGGCCAAACTGATTGGAATATCGCCAATCGTTTCCAAGGATCTACAGATATTCCTTTAAACGAAACTGGAATTTCACAAGTTACTAGAGCCGGAAAATTATTGACTGGATTATCACCAACCCAGATAATTTCAAGTGATTTATCTAGAGCTTATTCGACAGCTAAAGCTCTTGCTGATTTAATTGGTTTAGAAATTAAAAAAGATAAGCGACTACGTGAAACCGATGGCGGAAATTGGGAAGGCAAAACCGGTGATGTAATTCGCGAAACTGATATCGAAAACTTCATTCGGTGGATTGACGGTGATGACAATCCAGCTGGTGATGTGGGTGAACGCAGAAGTGATGTAGCGGCTCGAGCAACTGCAGCCATTTATGAAGCTTTAGAGGGGAAAACCAATCAAACTTTAGTAGTTGCAACTCATGGCGGAACTGCTCGTTGCATTCTTGGATCGATGTTAAATCTGCCTATGACAACTTGGGGCTCAATCGGCGGGTTATCAAATGCAGCCTGGTCGATAATTTCCACAACTCCGAAAGGGTGGAATTTGGTAGAACATAATTCTGGCTCGCTTCCTGAGCCAATTTTTGGTGAAGAATCAGGTGGCGAGAAATAGTTTTATTCGCTTGTAGAATTTCTGCCTGTTGCTAGTTATTGGGCCTGTGGCGCAGCTGGTAGCGCACTTGCATGGCATGCAAGGGGTCAGGGGTTCAAGTCCCCTCAGGTCCACAAAGAGTTGAAGGAGAGCGGATGAGCACCGAACATCAAGCGTACGACTTCGCTTATGTTCAAGAGAAATGGTTGCCAATTTGGGATCAAATTGCACCTTTTCGCTCTGGTCGCGCTGACGATACTCGTCCTAAGAAATATGTATTGGATATGTTTCCATATCCTTCAGGTGATTTACACATGGGTCACGCCGAGGCATATGCACTTGGCGATGTGATTGCTCGTTATTGGGCACAAAAAGGTTTCAACGTGATGCATCCAATTGGTTGGGATGCATTTGGACTTCCAGCCGAGAACGCAGCAATCAAACGCGGTATCGAACCTTCAGGTTGGACTTACGAAAATATTTCGGTGCAGAAAGCATCAATGCGACGTTATGCATGTTCGTTTGATTGGGATCGAGTTTTTAATACTTGCGATCCTGAATATTACAAATGGAATCAATGGCTATTTCTTAAAATGTACGAACGAGGTCTTGCATACCGAAAAGATTCTGCCGTCAATTGGTGCCCAGATTGCCAAACCGTTTTAGCTAACGAACAAGTAGTTGCCGGTCTCTGCGAACGTTGCGATAACCCAGTCACCAAGAAGAAGTTAAATCAGTGGTATTTCAAAATTACTGATTATGCAGATCGCTTACTTGATGACATGGCGCAGCTAGAAGGAAAGTGGCCAGATAAAGTGTTGTTAATGCAGCGCAACTGGATTGGACGATCTTCTGGTGCAAACGTAACTTTTGAAATTGAAGGTCGCACTGAACCGATTTCAATTTACACAACTCGTCCGGATACTCTGTACGGTGCAACATTTATGGTAGTTGCCGCCGATTCAGATTTAGCTGCAGAACTAGCAAGTGCATCGCCAGCAAAAGCAGAATTTGAAGCTTATTTAGAGAAGGTGCGCGCCGCTTCTGATATCGAACGTTTAGCTACAGATCGACCAAAGTCTGGCGTGTTCTTGCAACGCCATGCAATTAATCCAGTAAATGGCGAAAAATTGCCGATTTGGGCTTCTGATTACGTTCTAGCTGATTACGGAACTGGCGCAATTATGGCGGTACCGGCACATGATCAACGCGATTTGGATTTTGCAAAAGCCATGAATCTTCCAGTGCGTGTTGTTGTTGAGACCGGAGAAGAAGATCCTTCAGTATCTGGTGTTGCGACTGGCGGGGATGGCAAGCTAATTAATTCTGGCGAACTTAATGGCTTAAAAAAGGCCGAAGCTATTGCAAAGATTATTTCGATTCTTGAAACAAAGCACTTAGCAAAGGCATCAAATAATTATCGTCTACGCGATTGGTTAATTTCTCGTCAACGTTATTGGGGTACACCAATTCCAATTATTCATTGCTCAAAGTGCGGAGAAGTACCGGTTCCGCTAGACCAGCTTCCAGTTAAGTTACCGCCAGCGGCCGGCTTAGATTTAAAGCCGAAGGGAAGTTCTCCGCTAGGTGCAGCAGAAGATTGGGTAAATACACCTTGTCCTAAATGTGGAGCTAATGCAAAACGCGATGCAGATACCATGGATACTTTCGTTGATTCATCTTGGTACTACTTACGTTATGCAGACCCAACTAATCCAGATGCTCCTTTTGATCAGAAGAAAATCGAAGAATGGTTGCCAGTTGATCAATACGTGGGCGGCGTAACGCACGCTATTTTGCACCTCCTTTACAGCCGCTTCTTCACCAAAGTTTTATTTGACATGGGAATGGTTAAATTCAATGAACCGTTCACACGTCTTCTTAATCAAGGCATGGTCATCATGGATGGCTCTGCTATGTCAAAGTCTCGAGGCAACTTGGTTCGTTTATCTGATGAACTACAAAACCACGGCGTTGATGCAATCAGGTTAACAATGGTTTTTGCTGGTCCACCTGAAGATGATGTTGATTGGGCTGAAGTTTCACCATCAGGATCCGTTAAATTCCTATCAAGAGCATGGCGTTTATCAGGCGATGTAACTAGCGCTCCTGGCGCTGATTTCACCAAGGGTAATTTGGAGCTTCGTAAAGCAACTCATAAAGCCCTTCACGATGCAGCATTTGCAGTCGAATCATTCCGATTTAACGTAGCAATCGCGCGTGTCATGGAATTAGTGAATGCAACTCGCAAAGCAATTGATTCAGGTTGTGGCGCAGCAGATCCAGCCGTTCGTGAAGCTTCGGAAGCAATCGCAATTATGTTGTCACTGGTTGCACCATTTACTGCTGAAGAGATGTGGGAACGTTTAGGACATAAGCCATCGGTTGCGCTTGCAGGTTGGCCATCGGTAGATGAATCACTACTAGTGGCAGATGCGGTAACTGCAGTCTTACAAATAAACGGAAAAATCAAAGAGCGCATTGAAGTTCCGCCAACCATCACAGATTCTGAACTTGAAGCATTAGCACTTGCAAACCCTTCGATTGTTGCGGCACTTGAAGGGGTAAAACCGTTAAAAATCATTACTCGTGCACCAAAATTAGTGAACTTAGTTATTCCTAACTAGTTATCCCCAACTAATTTAATTTCCAAGCAATCCACAAGCTCTTCTTGGTTTTATTATTGCCATGCAGACAAGAACTATTGATGCGCTCCGGCTTTGGTGGCGCGATATTAATTTTACCGATACCCAACGCAAAGCGCTCGGAGCAATTGCATTATTTGCAATTGCCTTAAGTGCAATCTTTATATTTAAACCGCATGACGCTAAAGCGATTACGCCACAAGTTCCAACAATTGTTACGCCACCTATGGTTGTAGTCGATGTACAAGGAGAAGTTAAGACCCCTGGGGTTTACCATTTACCGACCAACTCTCGCGTAAATGATGCGATTAAAGCTGCCGGAGGTCCAAAGCAGAGCGCAGATCTTTCATATATAAATCAAGCTCGCATGGTCAAAGATGGCGAACAGATTTATGTAGAAAAGAAATTAACTAGTTCAACTTCAATAACAGTTCGTAGAAACTCTACTGCGATAAATGGCATTTTAAGTATCAACCGGGCATCAGCTAAGGAGTTAGAGAAATTGCCTGGTATTGGCCCAGTATTGGCAAGCAGAATCATTGATTATCGAAAATCAAATGGAAATTTTCAGAGCGTCGATGATTTGCGCAAAGTGCAAGGGATTGGCGCTTCAACATTAGAGAAGTTCAGATCCAAGATTCGCGTCTAGCTTTAATTGGCGTATCTATCTGGATAGGTGCGCTCATTCAAAGTTGGATTGCACCGTGGCGCATCTGTTTAATTGCAGGTGCGCTAACGCTTTTCGCTCGACGAAAGAGTCAGGTAGTTCTGCTTGCGCTATTAGTTGGCGCATCGGTGATGAGTATTCGTGAAGTTTCCTTAGCTAACTCTGACATTCATCAAATGATTGGGCAGAAAGTTACATTGGATTTTACGACTATCACAGATCCTAAAAGAACTGCCTCTGGCAAGTTTTCATTTATTGCTAAGGCTAAAGGGGTGCCAGTCCGAGTTATTGGCCTTGGCGGAGATTATTTGCCTTCTACAAAATTTAAAGCAAGCGGGAAGCTTTTTGAAAGTAATGAACCACGAGTAGCGGCGCTCTTCTTATCATGGGAGAAATTTAAATTAATTGACGAAGCCACATGGTGGCAACAAAATCTAGGAAATATTAGAGCGGGATTGCGAAAAGTATCTGCTAATGAACCGTTGATACCTGGAATGGTATTGGGTGACACCTCTTTGCAGAGCGCATCTTTTACCGAGGCCATGCGAAGATCTGGCTTAACTCATCTGACAGCAGTGAGCGGCGCCAATTTTGCAATTATTAGTTCATTTCTACTTTGGTTAATGCAATTTCCTATAAAAAAAGTTCGGATTCGCCTGGCGGTCACATCAATCACGCTAATTGCATTTGTTGGTTTAGTTCGACCGTCACCTTCGGTTTTGCGCGCCGCAGCGATGGCTGCCGTAGTTATCTTTGCCAAATCTCATAGGCAGAGAAGTGATTCGGTTCCATCTTTAGGTTTTGCAATTGCAGTTGTAGTGATTGCAGATCCTTGGCAAGCTAGAGATCCAGGCTTTGCACTTTCGGTACTAGCTACAGCTGGCTTACTGCTGATTGCACCAAGAATTAAAGCGCCAAGAGTCTTGGCCGAACCCATCGCGGCTACGTTGCTTTGTTCTCCGATAGTAGTTTCCTTAAGCGGATATCTTTCAATTTCTTCAGTATTGGCAAATGTACTAGCAGCGCCGCTTGTGGCACCGGTAACTATTTTGGGTTTCATCGCCGCGCTTATTCCGCCCCTAGCACCACTATTAGTTGCCGTCGCGAAAATTCCAGCAGGATTAATTACTAAAGTTGCTTATCGCGCTGCAGATTTCCCGGTCATAAATTTGCGGAACGCATTCCTATTAATTGCTTTTATTGCTGCCCTCTATTTTGGCCGAAAATATTTATTTATCTTGATACCAATAATCTTGATTTTGACCTTTTTGCAGCGATGGCCAAATAATGATTGGCAAATTGCTAATTGCGATGTTGGGCAAGGCGACGCGCTCGTATTAAAGAGCGCACCTCATAGTGGAGTGGTTATAGATGTTGGTCCCGAACCCAGATTAATTGACCAATGTTTGAAGGCTTTATCGATTAATGAAATACCATTATTAATTCTCACGCATCCGCATGCGGATCACGTGGGGGGATTAGTCGGTGCGACGAATGGGAGAAAAATAGGGCGAATAATTCAGAATGCAATGCGCGGAGAAATTCTAAAGTTAGGTGAGATGAGAATTGAATTCTTATGGCCAGATAATGGTTCTCATTACTTCACGGATAATGGTGGTGAAGGTAGCGAGATAAATAATCAGAGTATTGTTGCGCTAATAACAACTAATGATTATTCGCTATTAACAACTGGGGATCTAGAACCAGATGCGCAGAGTTTGATTTCTCCACCTAAGGTGGATTATTTGAAAGTAGCTCATCACGGATCGAAATATCAAGATAACCGATTTAATAAAGCTGCCAATCCGGAGCTGGCAATAATCAGCGTAGGTGTGGGAAATAAGTATGGCCACCCGGCAGCTCAGACTATGAAGCTATTTAAAAAGGTAGTGCGAACCGATAAAGCTGGCGCCATTGCAATCGACCCGAATACAGGTAGCGTTTCTTCTAGTAAGGTCGGCGCATTCGGATTACCAGTACTTTGGAGGGTGGCTTGAAAGACATTTACCTGCTACTTGGATCCGAATCTGCTCTTGCAGATCGTGCACTCGGAAAATTATTGGCAGAGCTAAAAGCAGAGCGTGCTGAGATAACTACGCTCTTTGCTGGAGAAGTTTCAGTAGGCGAGATATCAGATGCGCTCTCTCCATCACTTTTTTCTGAGAGGCGTGCGCTTATTTTGCGCGACTTGCAGGATTTAGCCGAAGAAGCTAAAAATGAAATCACTAGATACTTAGATGCCACTGATCCTACTTTAACTTTGGTTTTGATTCACAAAGGCGGCGTAAAAGGCAAAGCACTTCTTGATCAAATTAAGAAAGCTAAACCTGAAATTATTGCTTGTGAACCACTTAAGAAAGAATCTGAAAAGGAAGATTTTGTAAGAAATTTATTTCTTGATTTAGGTCGTAAAGCATCACCAGCTGCGGTCAGCGCACTTGTCAATGCAACCGGAACTGATTTACGCGAACTAAGTGCGGCAGTTTCTCAGCTTGCGTCAGATTCGCCTGCGGGATTGATTGAGGAATCACATGTAAATAAATATCATCAAGGCAAAGTTGAGACCACTGGATTTGATGTTGCAGATAAAGTCATGGAAGGTAATTTGCCTGAAAGTTTGATTTCGTTACGACATGCGATTACAACTGGTACTGATCCAGTAATGATTACAAGTGCGATTGCATCTTCTTTGCGAGGTATTGCAAAAGTTTCTGGAATTAATCGTGGGCAAAAGTCATTCGAATTAGCTGGCGAACTTGGTATGGCTCCATGGCAGATCGATAAAGCTCGACGTCAATTAAATGGATGGAATGCCAATACTTTGACGGTGGCGGTAGCGGCGATTGCTAAGTGTGATGCGCAGGTAAAGGGCGGAGCCAGTGACCCGATTTACGCGCTCGAGCAGGCGCTAACTCGCATTTGCGCAGCCCGAAGCGGCAGGATTTGAGCCTAAAGATAGGGCGCTGGTAGCCTTTGCAACCTGTCCGCTCCCGGGCGGCATAGCGATATAAAGAGAAAAAAGATTTCAAGGAGTTACATAAGTGGCAAACATTAAGTCGCAGGTTAAGCGAATCAAGACCAACGAAAAGGCTCGTCAGCGTAACAAGGCGGTCTCATCTGGTCTAAAGAGCGCAATCCGTAAATTCCGCGATGCAGTTGCTGCAGGTGACTCTGCAAAAGTTCAGAGCGAACTTCGTAGCGCTTCACGTCTTCTAGATGTTGCAGTTGCAAAGGGTGTAATTCACCGCAACAACGCAGCTAACAAGAAGTCAGCAATGGCTAAAGCCGCTGCTGCTAAGAAGTAATTAGCTAACTCAAAGCCGCCATGCCGGCAATTCCGTTAAGCAAGGCTCCACAGCCTGCTTCCACTGACCCAGCGCAAATTCGAAACTTTTGCATCATTGCGCATATCGATCACGGCAAATCAACGCTTGCTGATCGCATGCTTCAAATTACTGAGGTAGTCGATCCTCGACAGATGCGAGCTCAATATTTAGATCGTATGGATATCGAACGCGAACGCGGAATCACCATTAAGTCTCAGGCTGTTCGTCTGCCATGGCGTTCTGGTCGCGATGGCAAGGATTACATCCTTAACATGATTGATACTCCTGGCCACGTGGACTTTACTTATGAAGTTTCTCGCTCGCTTGCCGCATGCGAAGGTGCAATCCTTTTAGTTGATTGTGCACAAGGTATTGAAGCGCAAACTTTGGCCAATCTTTACTTGGCAATGGAGAACAATCTTCAAATTATTCCGGTATTAAATAAAATTGATTTACCTGCGGCTCAACCAGATAAATTTGCTGCCGAATTGGCTAAATTAATTGGATGCCAACCAGAAGATGTTTTGCGCGTCTCGGGCAAAACAGGTGTCGGCGTTGAAGAATTACTTGATGAAATCGTGGATCAAATTCCAGCCCCAGTTGGCCAGAAAGATGCACCAACTCGTGCATTAATTTTTGATTCGGTTTACGACGTTTATCGCGGAGTTGTAACTTATATCCGTGTTGTAGACGGCAAATTATCGCCACGTGATCAGATTCAGATGATCTCAACTGGCGCTCGCCATGAATTGTTAGAAATTGGCGCAATCTCTCCAGAACCAATTGCATCGCAAGGTTTAAGTGTTGGGGAAGTGGGTTATTTAATTACTGGCGTTAAGGATGTACGCCAATCTCGCGTCGGAGATACAGTCACGCTTTATCAAAAGCCTGCCAAGGATGCGCTGGCGGGATACAAAGATCCAAAACCAATGGTTTTCTCGGGCCTATATCCGATTGATGGCGCAGACTTTCCGATGCTCCGCGAAGCTTTAGATAAATTACAGTTAAATGATGCAGCTTTGGTTTATGAACCAGAAAGTTCAGCTGCGCTTGGATTTGGATTCAGATGTGGCTTTCTTGGCTTACTACACATGGAAATTGTGCGTGAAAGACTCGAACGTGAAGCTGGTCTAAATTTAATTTCGACCGCACCTAACGTAGTTTATGAAGTTAAACTCGAAGACGGTAGGTCGCTTACAGTAACTAACCCATCTGAATATCCGAATGGGAAAATTGCTGAAGTCCAAGAACCAATAGTTAAAGCTACGGTATTGGCTCCAAGTGATTACATCGGAACCATTATGGAACTTTGCCAAGATCGTCGTGGCGTTCTGCTTGGTATGGATTATCTCTCCGAAGATCGTGTAGAAATTCGATACGACTTACCGTTGGCGGAAATTGTCTTTGATTTCTTTGATCAACTTAAATCTCGCACCAAGGGATATGCCTCTTTAGACTACGAAGATAAGGGCAATGCAGCGGGCAATCTAGTTAAAGTTGATATTTTGCTAAATAGCGAGACCGTGGATGCATTTAGCGCGATTGTTCACCGAGATAAAGCTTATGCGTACGGCGTAATGATGACTCAGAAACTGCGTGAACTAATTCCAAGGCAACAATTTGAAGTCCCAATTCAGGCTGCAATCGGGGCAAAAATTATTGCTCGCGAAAACATTCGTGCAATTCGCAAAGATGTTCTTGCAAAGTGTTATGGCGGAGACATAACTCGTAAGCGAAAGCTCCTCGAAAAGCAGAAAGAGGGCAAGAAGCGCATGAAGATGGTTGGGCGCGTGGAAGTCCCTCAAGAAGCTTTCGTTGCGGCTCTCGCAACAGATGCGGATATCGAAAAGGTCAAAGCCGCTCGCGATAAGTAGGTTGATTGATGTCCAATTTATCGTTTTACGTGCATATTCCTTACTGCGTAAAACGATGCGGGTATTGCGACTTCAACACTTACACGCCCGCTGAATTGCGCGAAGGCGGGACCCTCGAAACCGTTTCACAAGGATTTGTTGACTCTTTAATTGCTGAAGTCACCTTCGCATCAAGAACCACATCTACCACCATCCCAACAATTTTCTTTGGTGGTGGAACCCCATCTTTGATGCCAGCTCACGAACTTGGCAGAGTTATTGAATTACTCAAACAAAGATGGGAATTTGCAGCGAATATAGAAATAACTATGGAATGCAATCCTGATACTTTAACTTTGCAATCGCTTGAACAGTATCGTTCAATCGGAATAAATCGAATCTCCATGGGTATGCAATCAGCCAACCAGTCGGTACTCCAGGTGCTAGATCGCACTCATAATCCAGAGAATGTAGCCAAATCAGTGGAGAACGCCCGAAAAGCCGGATTCGACAATGTTAGTTTGGATTTAATTTATGGCACACCTGGTGAAACGCTCGAACAATGGGAAGCTTCCGTAAAGACTGCGCTTTCTTATTCGGTCGATCATCTAAGTGCATATGCTTTAATTGTAGAAGATGGCACTAAATTGTCTGCAAAAATCAAACGTGGTGAAATAAATAAACCAGATGATGATTTGATGGCGCAGATGTATTTAAGTGTTGATAATTTGGCATCAAGTGCGGGCTTAAATTGGTACGAACTTAGCAATTGGGGTCGACCAGCTGCGCACAACATGGTCTATTGGCAAAACCAGAATTGGTGGGGATTAGGTCCAGGCGCTCATTCTCATATCGATGGAACTCGTTGGTGGAATGTAAAACATCCAAGTAAGTATCAGGAAAAGTTAGCCGCCTTTGAATCTCCAATGCAAGATCGAGAAGTTTTAGGAGAATCAGAAAAACGTGATGAGAAAATAATGTTGCAAATTCGATTGCGAGAAGGTCTTGCCAAGGATGAGTTAACTGAAACACAGTTAAGAATTCTCGAGAACTATCCAGAGCAAATCATGAGCGTTGATAATCGCCTGATATTGACCCCTCAAGGGCGCCTGATTGCTGACCGAATAGTCCGTGAATTGATCTAGGCTATAAAATCTGCCAATTATGAGCCGACGCCTAGAAATTCTTCGCGCAATCGTCGACGAGTACGTTGCTACTCAAGAACCGGTTGGCTCTAAAGCTTTGGCCGAAAACCACAATCTTGGAGTTTCTCCGGCGACAATCAGAAATGAAATGGCAGTACTTGAAGAAGAAGGTTTAATTACACAACCTCATACTTCGGCAGGGAGAATCCCGACGGATCTTGGTTATCGAACTTTTGTTGATCAACTTTCGTCAGTTAAACCACTTTCGGCTCCGGAACGCCGTGCCATTGAAACTTTCTTAGAGGGTGCGCTTGATTTGGATGACGTGGTGATGCGAACAGTTAGATTGCTTGCAGACGTTACCAAGCAAGTCGCGGTTGTGCAGTATCCATCTTTAGTGAAATCTCGAGTACGTCACGTAGAACTTGTTCTTTTAAATTCAGTGCGCACAATGTTGATTTTGATAACTGATACTGGGCGTGTAGAGCAGCGCGTAATTGAATTGGCTTCAGAAGTCGATGATGAATTCTTGAACTCGATGCGCATCAAACTCAATAATTCAATTTCGGGACAACGGTTACCAGACGTTGCAGATCGCCTTACGGCATTGATGGATTCTTTAAATCAAGGCGATAGAAGAAATATGGCAGTGGTCATTTCGACTCTAATTGAAATGGCTCTTGAGAAGCCAGAAGAGAAAGTGGTTCTGGCAGGCACGGCAAACTTAACTAGATTCCGCCAAGACTTTTCTGCACAAATTCATCCAATTTTGGAAGCGCTAGAGGAGCAAGTTGTCCTTTTGCGCCTATTGGGAGGCGCATCAAGTGGTGTTCAAGTTTTAATCGGAAGCGAACAATCAGAAGTTAATTTAAGAGAAACATCTGTAATTTCTACAAGTTATGGTGAAGTAGGAGCGTTGGGAGTAATTGGACCAACGCGTATGGATTACGCAAGTTCGATGGCTGCAGTTAGCGCTGTTGCA
Source organism: Candidatus Nanopelagicaceae bacterium (assembly GCA_018883345.1). Taxonomy (GTDB): domain Bacteria; phylum Actinomycetota; class Actinomycetes; order Nanopelagicales; family Nanopelagicaceae; genus ZLKRG08. Next base: position 11,320 of record VEQG01000013.1, on the reverse strand, counting down.
AACTACGTAAGCCGATATCTGCAAGATTTCACGGGGGATAGTGCAAATGGCTGATTTATACGAAACCCTCGGTGTTGCTAGAGATGCAAATGCTGATGAAATCAAACGCGCTTATCGCAAATTAGCGCGCGAATTGCATCCAGATATCAATCCAGATCCAGCAGTCCAAGAAAGATTTAAAGAGGTTACTGCTGCATATGATGTTTTAAGTGACGATCAAAAACGGCGTCAATATGACATGGGTGGAAACCCATTTGGCGCAGGTGGCGGTGGATTTAATGGTGGCTTTGGTTTCAACGACATCATGGATGCTTTCTTTGGCCAAGGCGGTCAATCTCGCGGGCCTCGTTCAAGAGCAAGAGCTGGGCAAGATGCGCTGATTAGAGTTGAAGTCTCGTTAGAAGAGGCGTGTTTCGGAACTGATCGTGAATTAACTGTCGAAAGTGCAGTGCGTTGTGAAAAATGTTCAGGGAGTGGTTGTCAAGAAGGAACTAGTCCAGCAACTTGCGGCATATGCAAAGGTCGCGGTGAAACTCAACAAGTAACTCGTTCCATTCTTGGACAAGTCATGACTTCGCGACCATGTGCTGCTTGCCAAGGATTCGGAACCACAATTTCATCTCCATGCCGGGAATGTCATGGTGATGGTCGTGTTAGAGCTAGACAAACAATCAATGTGAACATTCCAGGTGGCGTAGAAACTGGCAATCGCATTCAATTAGCAGGGCGTGGCGAAGTTGGTCCAGGTGGTGGACCAGCCGGCGATCTATATGTAGAAATAATTCAAAGAGAGCACGAATATTTGGTACGAGATGGCGATACATTGCACTTAGCGCTCTCAATTCCATTTAGCGCAGCAACTTTAGGTACCAAGACCAAGGTCCAATCACTCGATGGCGAAGAAGAGATTGAAATTAAAGCCGGCACACATTCGGGTGCAAAAATCGCGTTGAAACAAAGAGGTATGACTCGCCTTAGAGGTTCTGGCCGCGGTGATTTAATTGTTCATATTGAAGTGCTAACTCCAACCAAATTAAATCGCGAAGAAGAGGAACTTATACGTAAGTTCGCTCAATTAAGAGGCGAAGATGGCAATTCTGCCACCATGAAAGTAGATGATGGCTCTTTGCTAAATAAAATACGCGGAGCATTTAGATTCTAATGTTGCAACTTTTCTTTGTTGAAGATGTAAATTCCTCGCAATTAACTGGGGATAATGCTCATCATGCCGAACGGGTACTTCGCTTAACAGTTGGCGAGGAAATCTTAATTTCAGATGGATTAGGCAATTGGGCTCAATGTGCCATTGCATCCGTTTCAAAGAAGGAGATTGGGCTTTCGATATTACGTAAAGATTTTGAAGCTGCCGATTCAAATAAAATTTCAGTTCTACAGGCGCTACCAAAGAGTGATCGCGCAAAAGAGACTGTTGAATTACTTACGGCAGCTGGAGTATCAACAATTTATCCTTGGCAGTCCGCAAGATCGATTGGTAAAGATTCTGATAAATGGGAGATTGCGGCAATCGAGGCCAGCAAGCAAAGTCGTCGATTTCATATACCTAAAGTGTCAACCAAATTAGATACTCCTAGCGTAATCAAATTATTAAATGAATTTGATCAAATTTTAATTTGCCACGAATCTGCCAAAGCTAAGATTTCGGATGTGGTGGTTTCGTCGAGAAATACACTGATAGTTATTGGACCAGAGGGTGGCTTGACTGAGGCAGAACTTGAAATTTTCGAAAATTCCGGCGGTAAGGTAATCAAACTGGGACGTCCAATTTTACGTTCGGCACATGCGGGAATCGCAGCAGTTAGCGCAGTTAGTGCGCTTATGAGGGTATGGTAATTTCATGGCGTTAGATTCAAATTGCATATTTTGCAAAATCATCGAAGGTGAAATCCCTGCGGAAATTGTTTATCGAGACGAAAATGTTGTTGCATTTAATGACTTAAACCCGCAGGCACCAACACATGTCTTATTGGTGCCAACTTTGCATGTCGAAAATGCAGCAGCGCTGGCTGAAGCTAGTGCGGTAGTTTCTGCATCTTTATTGCGAGCGGCCAAAGCGGTTGCAACGGAGCGGGCCCTGCCTGGGTATAGAACTGTCTTTAATACCGGTGAAGCTGCAGGACAATCAGTTTTCCACGCTCACATGCACCTTTTAGGTGGGCGTGATTTCACCTGGCCACCTGGTTAGACTTCAACCCACACATGGAACGAACCCTGATAACGGTACCGACCGCCATTCCAATGGTCGCACTTGTAGGCCCAGCCGATAAAAATCTTAGAGAAATTGAAAGTGCTTTTCCTAATGTCTCTATGACAGTTCGAGGCAACGAAATCGCTCTACGCGGAGATGTCGAAGAATGCGACAAAGTTGAGCAACTCGTAACAGAATTATTAGTTGTACTTAGATCCGGACAAGACATAAATCCGGAAGTTATTAAACGTTCAATCTCAATGCTCAAATCAAATCCGCAAAAACACCCTGCCGAAGTTTTATCTTTAAATATTGTCAGCAACCGTGGTCGAACCATCAGACCAAAAACTGCAAACCAAAAAGCTTACGTAGAAGCAATTGCAGAAAATACAATTACCTTTGGAATTGGGCCAGCCGGAACGGGTAAGACATATTTGGCAATGGCTAAAGCAGTAGCAGCGCTACAGGCACGTGAAATTAACCGAATCATTCTCACTCGTCCTGCAGTAGAAGCTGGCGAACATCTTGGTTTCTTGCCTGGAACCTTGACTGAAAAAATCGATCCATATTTAAGACCACTATTTGATGCACTCCATGACATGCTAGATCAAGATGCTATTCCGAAATTGATGCAATCAGGTGTTATTGAAGTTGCGCCACTTGCATACATGCGTGGTCGAACCTTGAATGATTCTTTTATCATTTTAGATGAAGCGCAAAACACCACTCCCGAACAGATGAAGATGTTCTTAACGCGTTTGGGTTTTGGTTCAAAAATGGTTATTACTGGCGATGTAACTCAAGTTGATTTACCTGGCGGAAAGAATTCAGGCCTTGCAACAATTCGTAAAATATTAGCTGGGGTAGATGATATTGCGTTCTTGGATTTAACCGCAGAAGATGTGGTGCGCCATCGTTTAATTAGCGACATTGTTAGTGCATATGAGGCTTATGACGAACAGCGAGAGAAAAATCTCTCGCAAACTCGTCAATTACGATGATTGAAATAGAAAACCGTTCAGGACAACTTGTACCTGAATCTGAAATTCAAAAATTATTGGAATTTTCAATACGCGAACTTGGTCTACACCCAGAGTGCGAATTAACCTTGGCATTCATAAACGATGCAGAGATGGAAGAACTTCACATCAAATGGATGGATTTGCCTGGTTCTACAGATGTAATGAGCTTTCCTATGGATGAATTAAAACCAAATGACCCAGAACCTGGGATTCTGGGAGACATCGTAATTTCTCCGGTATTTGCCAGAGCCCAAGCCGAAAAAGCCGGTCATTCCTTTGAGCACGAAATAAAAATATTGGCCGCACATGGTTTGTTGCACCTTTTAGGATATGACCACCAAGAACTTGATGAAGAGAAAGTAATGTTTGCGCTGCAAGAAGATTTAGTAAAGAGGTCGGTAAATTGAAGTACTTTCTTCTAGCCGTAGTCATGTTCTTAACTGGATTTTCTGCAATCTTTATTAGGCCATTCTCTAAATTCATCGTGGGAATTGCCAACATTCTGACTCCTGGGCAAAGATTTAAAACTAACATCTTTAAGAACGAAGAAGAGTTGCGCGAATTAGTAGATCAAGCCCATGAACGTGGATTAGTTGAAGAAGACGAACACGAAATGATCCACTCAGTTTTTGAGCTTGGCGACACTCTGGTGCGCGAATTGATGGTGCCGCGCACAGAGATGGTTTGGATCGAACATGACAAAACCTTACGCCAAGCCCTTTCGCTAGCGCTACGTTCAGGGTATTCCCGCATTCCGGTAACCGGAGAGAGCATTGATCAGATTATTGGCATTGCCTACATTAAGGATTTAGCAAAACGTTCACATGATCATCGTGAAGCTGAACAAACTGAAAAAGTAGAGCAGTTAATGCGCCCAGTGGTTTTTGTACCTGAGAATAAGTCAGCGGCTGAGTTACTAAAAGATATGCAGAGAGACCAAATCCATTTGGCAATTGTGGTCGACGAATATGGCGGCACAGCTGGACTAATTACAATTGAAGATATTATTGAAGAAATTGTTGGTGAAATCGCTGATGAATTTGATGATGAAGAAGATCAATTCGTTTGGATATCTGAGGATAAATTAAAGGTACAAGCGAAAGTACACGTGGAAGACCTGGCATCGGAACTAGAAATTGAATTAGATCCGGAATTAATCGAAGGCGTAGACACCATCGGTGGTTTAATGGCAAAAGTATTGGGCCGAGTACCAATTCCAGGCTCAACCTTCAATTTATCTGGCTGGAAAGTGACGGCCGAACGTCCCATTGGAAGACGTCGCCGAATTAGTTCCATGATCCTTGAGCGACAGGAATCAGAAGTAGAGCTGTAATCACCTGTAATCTTGCGTTATGCGAGTTTTACGATTTACTCCAAAGCCTGGCGGCGAATTAGGCAATGATCCAATTTTTGGAATATTAGAAGACGACGAAAAAACAATCTCAGTTGTAAATGGCGACCCACTATTTAATGGCATTCAAAAAAGTGGTCAAATAACGACGTTAGATGATGTGCGATTGTTGGCCCCAGTATTACCAAGAAGCAAAGTTGTGTGTGTCGGAAAAAATTACTCCGAACATGCAAAAGAGATGGGTGGAGAAGTTCCAGCCGAGCCGATAATTTTCTTAAAGCCAAATACATCTGTTGCAGGGCCAGGTGATGTCATAAATTGGCCGTGGATGTCTGAGCGAGTTGATCACGAAACAGAATTGGCAATTGTGATTGGAAGAATTTGCAAGGATGTTCCAAGGGAGCGTGCTAGTGAAGTTATTTTTGGTTACACAATCGGAAATGATGTCACTGCGAGAGACTTGCAATCTCGTGATGGACAATGGACTAGAGCGAAAGGTTTTGACACTTTCTGCCCATTGGGACCTTGGATTGATACCGAATTTATACCGGGTAACCAAGAGATCTCATGTACTGTTAATGGAGAAATTAAGCAAAAAGCTACGCTAAATCAGATGATGTTCGGAGTAGATGAAATCATTCACTTCGTTTCTTCTGTCATGACCTTGCTGCCAGGAGATGTTATTTTGACCGGAACTCCTGCTGGAATCGGACCGATTCCAGAGAAGGGTACGGTTACGTGTGCGATTTCAGGGTTGGGCGAGTTAACCAATAAACTCTCTGCTCGTGGGTAAAGATATTCGAGTCCGTTTCGCACCATCTCCAACTGGAGATCTGCATGTTGGCAATATTCGCACAGCGCTTTTCGACTGGGCCTTTGCTCGCCATACCGGTGGCACCTTTATTTTTAGAATTGAAGATACTGATAAAGAGCGCGTTACCGATGAATACATTCAACGCGCCATCGATACCTTAAAGTGGCTTGGACTTAATTGGGATGAAGGCCCAGAAGTAGGCGGCCCTAATGGTCCATATTTACAATCTGAGCGTTTAAATATTTATAAAGAATGGGCGGATAAATTCCTCGCAAGTGGCGCCGCTTATCACTGCTACTGCAGTTCTGAAGAATTAGAAGCTGAGCGCGAACGTCAACGTGCAGCCAATGTGGCACCTGGTTACGGCGGAACTTGTCGCAATTTAAGTGCAGAACAAATTGAAAAATTTAAAGCAGAAGGTCGTAAACCTGTACTTAGAATGAGAATGGACGACGGCGCTACGACATTTGTTGACGAGATTCGTGGTGAAGTCTCCTTTGACCATAAATATGTACCTGACTTTGTACTGATGCGCGCGGATGGGTCACCTTTGTATACCTTGGCTGTTGCCGTAGATGACGTACTTATGAAAGTAACTCACGTACTTAGAGGTGAAGATTTACTTTCGTCAACTCCACGTCAAATTCAAGTTTATAAAGCTATGGGCTTAAAGCCAGATCAATACCCAACCTTTGCTCATTTACCATTCGTAATGGGGCAAGATAATGCAAAACTTTCCAAGCGAAATGGTGAAGTTTCTATCGCTTGGTATCGCGAACAGGGCTATTTGCCAGAAGCCATCTGCAATTATTTGGCGCTCTTAGGTTGGTCGCCAGGTGATGACAAAGAAGATATTTCAATGCAGGAATTAATTGATTTATTTGAAGTCCATGATGTTCATTCATCGCCAGCTAGATTCGATATGAAGAAACTTGAAGCCATTAACGGAGACAAGATTCGAGCTCTTTCTGCAGAAGAATTTCTAAATAGAGCGCTGCCATTCTTGAAAGAGGCAGAAGTTATTACTGGCACTAATGAGGAAATTTCATTAGTAAAACAAGCGCTACCAATCATCCAAGAGCGAATAGTCAAACTTGGCGAAATTCCTGCCATGCTTAAATTCCTTTTCGTAGATGAATTAGTCATTGATTCTGAATCTAAAGAGAAAATCAAAGATGATCTAAGCAAAGATGTTTTAAAGCGAGCGCTGGAAGTTCTTGAACCGCTTGGTACATGGAGCCACGATTCAATTGAAAGCGCACTTCGAGCAGCCTTGATCGAGGATATGGGGCTTAAACCAAGAATTGCATTTGGCGCGGTTCGAATAGCGGCAACCGGCAGTCATATTTCGCCACCGCTATTTGAATCTATGGAATTGCTAGGCAAAGACGCTTCAATTTCACGCATTAAAGCAGCGATTAGCCTTTAATTCTTCTCGAAGGTAAACTTCTCCCGTCCTTTTAAAAGAGGTCAAAAAAGGTGAAAAGAGTTCAAGAGAGCAATATTGGGGTATGGGGTAATTGGCAGCCCTGCTGATTCTGGTTCAGTAAGTCTAGGTTCGAGTCCTGGTACCCCAGCTAAAAAAACTTAATATCGTTTTATCTTTCAAATCTAGGGCCCCGTCGTCTAGCGGCCTAGGACTCTGGCTTCTCAAGCCAGCTACGAGGGTTCGAATCCCTTCGGGGCTACTGTTAGTGCGTGGATATCAACTCCCGCAATTTAGCACTTGAGTTAGTGCGCGTTACTGAAACAGCTGCAATAGCAGCATCTCGGTGGGTTGGCCGTGGCGCAAAAGACGATGCCGATCAAGCAGCAGTCGATGCGATGCGAAAAATGATTTCAACCGTAGACATGAATGGCATTGTTGTTATTGGCGAAGGCGAGAAAGATCAAGCACCAATGCTTTTTAACGGCGAAATTGTCGGAAATGGCATTGGAATGAATTGTGATGTTGCAGTCGATCCAATCGATGGCACAACTTTGACTGCCAAAGGCTTAAATAATGCGATTTCAGTAATTGCGCTTGCAGAACGAGGCGCGATGTTGGATGTAAGTGGCGCTTTTTATATGAACAAAATAGTTACTGGCCCAGAAGCGGCCGATGTAATTGATATTACGGCACCAGTATCGGTTAATATTGAAAAAGTTGCTAAAGCAAAGAAAGTACCGGCTTACGACATAACCGTAGTTTTACTTGATCGCCCTCGCCATAATAATTTAGCTGATGAAATACGAGCAACTGGTGCCCGAATCAAATTCATATCCGATGGTGATGTAGCTGGTGCAGTCTTAGCGGCAAGGCCCAATACGGGAGCAGATTTATTAATGGGTATTGGCGGCACGCCAGAAGGGGTGATTGCAGCCTGTGCAATGCGTTGTTTGGGTGGAGAAATTCAAGGAATGTTTGCACCACAATCAACTGAGGAACTTGAAAAGGCTTCTGGATTAGACCTAAAGCAAGTTTTTACCTCAAAGGATTTGGTAAAAGGAGATGATATTTTCTTTGCCGCAACTGGAATCACAGATGGCGAACTGCTAGATGGTGTTAGATTTTCAGAAAGATGCATGACTTCTCAATCGTTAGTAATGAGAGCGAAATCCCACACAATCAGAGTAATTAACTCCGAACACCCGCATCGTTACTGATTATTATTTTTTGCTAAATATTCAGATAACTTTGCAGCGGTTGCGACAATCGCAGCAGCATGCAATCGACCAGGTTGACGGCCAAGTCTTTCAATTGGTCCAGAAATACCAACAGCTGCAATAACTTTATTATTTGGGCCGCGAACTGGCGCAGATACCGATGCCACACCGGCTTCGCGTTCTCCAACAGATTGCGCCCAACCTCTACGACGAACTGCTGCTAAATGAGCTGCAGTAAATCTTGCTTTACCGAGTGCGCGATGAATCTTCTCTGAATCTTCCCAAGCAAGGAGCACTTGCGCTGCAGAACCTGCCTGCATTGTCAGTGCAGCACCAACTGGCACCGAATCACGTAAACCAGATAAACGTTCGGCAACTGCAACACAAACTCTTTGATCGCCTTGTCGTTTATAAAGCTGCGCAGATTCGCCAGTTGCATCACGAAGTGCGGCAAGAGCCGGAGCGGCAGCTGCAAGCAAACGATCTTCACCGGCAGCTGCAGCAAGTTCGCCATTTCTCTTGCCCAGTATGAATCTGCCAGTTAAATCTCTAGAAACTAATCGATGATGCTCAAGGGCAACTGCCAATCGGTGGGCGGTAGGACGTGCGATACCGGTCACGGCAACTAACTCCGCAAGCGAATGCGGACCACTTTCTAGCGCAGCCAGAATGCTGACGGCTTTATCTAATACGCCGACTCCGCTATTCTTGCTGTCCACGGCATGAGATTAGCATCTCAAAATGTGGATAGCAAATAAAGGCACTGAAAGGCTTTTAACAAATGGGCAAGACACTTGCAGAGAAGATTTGGGACGATCACATTGTTCGCCATAAAGAGGGCGAACCAGATTTATTATTTATTGATCTGCATCTAATTCATGAAGTTACCAGCCCACAAGCATTCGATGGCCTTCGTTTATCCAATCGACCAGTACATCGCCCAGATTTAACTTTAGCTACCGAAGATCACAATGTGCCAACCCTTGATATCGATAAGCCAATTGCTGATCCAGTATCAAAATTACAGGTAGATACGCTTCGCAAGAATTGTGCAGAATTTGGCGTACGCATCCACTCACTTGGCGATGTCGAACAAGGAATTGTTCACGTGGTAGGACCACAACTCGGACTAACTCAACCGGGTATGACCATTGTTTGCGGAGATTCGCACACTTCAACTCACGGCGCCTTTGGTGCGCTCGCATTTGGAATTGGAACATCTGAAGTTGAGCATGTGCTTGCAACTCAAACACTTCCGCTAAAACCATTTAAGACGATGGCAATTAATGTTGAAGGTTCTTTAAAAGAAGGCGTAACCGCAAAAGACATTATTCTTGCAGTGATTGCAAAGATCTCAACTGGCGGCGGGCAAGGTTATGTTTTGGAATATCGCGGAGAAGCCATCCGAAAGCTTTCCATGGAAGCTCGTATGACTATTTGCAACATGTCTATTGAAGCAGGTGCGCGAGCAGGATTAATCGCGCCAGATCAAACGACTTTCGATTACATCAAAGGCAAGCCACATGCTCCACAAGCTGGTCAAGAATGGGATGAGGCAGTTAAGTATTGGTCATCTCTTTATACAGATGAAGATGCAAAATTCGATGCGGAAGTTACTTTAAATGCGGACGAACTTTCACCATTTGTAACTTGGGGAACTAATCCAGGTCAAGGTGTTGCGCTAAATGCGAAAGTCCCTAACCCAGCAGAGATGAATGATCCAGAAGAGCGCGGTGCCGCAGAGCGCGCGCTTGAATATATGGGTCTAACCGCCGGCACCCCGATGAAAGAAATCAAGGTAGATACAGTTTTCTTGGGTTCTTGCACTAATGGTCGCATTGAAGATTTGCGCGCTGCAGCTGCAATTTTAAAGGGTAAGAAAATTTCTAATTCTCTTCGCATGCTAGTCGTGCCAGGTTCAGCTCGCGTTCGTTTACAAGCCGAATCAGAAGGTTTAGACAAAGTTTTTATTGAGGCGGGAGCAGAGTGGCGAAGCGCCGGCTGTTCAATGTGCTTAGGCATGAATCCAGATCAACTCAAACCAGGAGAGCGAAGCCTTTCAACCTCCAATCGAAATTTCGAAGGTCGTCAAGGAAAAGGTGGACGCACCCACTTGGCATCGCCTTTAGTTGCAGCTGCAACAGCCTTAAAGGGCACAATGGCTTCACCGGCAGATCTTTAAACTTCCACTTTCGTTAAGCCAGGTTAGGTCCAGACTTCATCTGGAATTCACTTTCAATTGAAACCCTTCCTGCGTGAAACCGGGCCATACCCCATTGATCGATCGAGAGCTGTCTTGGCTTGATTTCAATGTAAGAGTTTTGGAAATGGCCGAGGATCAATCCATTCCGCTTCTTGAGAGAATTAAATTCCTATCGATATTTCACTCAAACCTCGATGAGTTCTTTATGGTTCGAGTAGCTGCATTGCGCCGTAGAATCAATCGAGGTCAGCACGGACATTTGAATTCAGGTTTAACTCCTAAAGAATTGATGCGCGAAATTCACGGAAGAGTAAAAGAATTAAATAGGCGCGTAGGTTTCTTGTTAGCAAACGAATTGAATATAGAACTTGCAAAGCACGGAATTCAAAGAGTTGGCTGGGATTCGCTTTCGGATTCAGAAAAGTCAGAATTAACCGAAAAATTTACTAGTGAAATTCTCCCAATTTTGACACCCCTCGCCGTAGATCCAGCTCATCCTTTCCCACACATTTCAGGGCTATCGCTCAACTTGGGAATTTTAGTTAAACAAAAGAACGAAGAACCTAGATTTGTAAGAGTTAAAGTTCCATCTAACCTTCCTAGATTGATAAAAATCAGCGAAAATGATGATTCCTATATTCTGCAAGAAGACTTAATGTCCGAACATTTGCATCTTTTATTACCTGGTGCCAACATTGAAGATTGGTATTTCTTCAGAGTAACCCGAAATCAAGATTTAGACTTAGATGAGGATGAAACTGAGGATTTGCTTTCATCTATGGAAGAAGAATTACTAAGGCGTAAGTTTGGCATTCCGGTACGTTTAGAAGTTGAAAGCGGCATCGATCAGCGACTATTGGATAAGTTAATCGAAGAATTAGAAATCTCGCCTAGTGATGTAATTAAGTCCGAACCTCCATTAGATCAAACTCTTGGCTTTGAAATTTACGATCTGGATTATCCAGAATTAAAGTATCAACCATTTAAGAATTCGCTACCAGCCGGGTTGGCGGAGATTCCTATAGATGATTTCGACGCTTTTTTTGGGAAAATTCGGGAAGGCGAGATACTCCTGCAC
>VEQG01000033.1 GCA_018883345.1 Candidatus Nanopelagicaceae bacterium | reverse complement strand
TGCCTTCTTACGGCGCTTTGGTGCAGCCTTCTTAGCTGCTGCCTTCTTACGTGCTGCCACGTATTTCTCCTATCGAACTGAACCGGATCCGTCTACCAGTTCTTTCAAGGAGAAGTCTTACAGGTAAATGCAAATAGCACAAACATTTTGTGATTAATTAAAGAGTGCGTGTCGCAGATTTATTTTTTGAAAATTTTATGTATTTCCGTATTTTTTACGAAATTTCCGAATTTTTCCAAACGAGTTAATCAATTTTCTAAATTTTTCCGTTTTTCGCGTTCTGAAATCGCAAATTCATTGGTTTCGACGTCATATTTGCGAAAAGTTGGCAGCAAAATCGCCAAAATCGCGACAAAAATGACGCACATGAAGCCGCCGGAAGTTACCGAGACCGATAAAGAGGTAGCAGAGGCCACCATCGCTGCTCGAATTTGCCCGGTTAATGGACCAATTGAGTAGGAGAGCATCTCTATTCCGGCCAACCTACCGCGCAGTTCGTCAGGGATTGTCTGGTTCCAGATTGCTGATCTAAATAATCCGCTGATCATGTCGGATGCACCAGCTGCTGCCAGGAAGAAGAGCACTAGCCAGATTGATTGGGTCAGACCACTTAGCGCAATCGCCCCACCCCATCCAATAGCGGCCCAGATAATTGCTCGGCCATGCCATCGATAGTTGCCGACCCAACCTGATGTCAAAGTAACTAGCAATGAGCCGATTGTGCCAGCTGCATAGAAGAGGCCAAGAGACCAATCTGCATCTAATTGTTCGGCCCAAAATGGAAAGAGCGCATTTGGCATTGCAAAGAACATGGCCGCTAAATCAATTAAGTAAGTTCCAAGTAAATCTTTCCGACTAAGGGCATAACGAAGACCTTCAAAGAGGGCGGAAATGGCTGGTTTTTGAAGCGTTTCATCAATTTCAATTGGAGGTACATTTCTTACTCTTAATAAAAATATTAATGAAATTAAATATGTTGCTCCATCAATTAAGTAGCTAAGCGCAATCGGATTACTTGCAAGAAGTAGCCCGCCAATAGTTGGGCCAAGAATTACACCCAACTGCCAACGCAAACTCATTAGAGCATTAGCCGCCGGTAAATCATCATGGCTGACCAACCTGGGCAAAATGGCATTGGCACTTGGTCGCTGGATTCCATCAACTGCTGAAAAGAGCGCCGCCATAATGAAGATTGCAAGCACGCTAGGAGTAGGTGCCAGAGAATTAAGAAAGAGCGCCAAGACTATAAAGAGCGCCGCCAATTCAGAGAAGAGTATTAACTTCTTTCGGTCATACCTATCTGCCAAGACCCCTCCGTAAAGCCCAAAGAGGATTAAGGGGATCAACTCGGCAGCCCCGATTGCACCAACCGCTAAATAGGAATTAGTCAGCTCTTTGATTTGAAATGGCAGCGCGACCATTGTGATCATGGATCCGAAGAAGGAGATAAAGCCCGATAGCCAAAGCCTGCGAAAGTCGGGGTACTTCTTTAGGGGCGATAGATCTATCGCGTACTTACGCATGTAGCGATATTACTTAAAGCTTTCGATCTCAGATGGGAATGCGCCACTTGCAACATCTTGAGCGAATTCTTTGGCGCCACTTAGGAGTTCACTTCGAAGATTTCGATATGAACGGGCCAACTTCGGTGGGGTTTTCGTCAGACCAAATGCATCGGTCCAGACCAAAACTTGAGCATCAGTTCCATTTCCGGCGCCAATTCCGATAGTTGGAATAGTTAATTCCTTAGTTAATTGAATAGCTAAAGCTGATGGGACCATCTCAAGCACAATTGCAAAGGCGCCTGCCGACTCGATGGCTTTAGCCGCGGCAATTAATGCAGCTGGATTTTCGCGACCTTGTACTCGAAAACCGCCTAATTGATGGACGCTTTGAGGAGTAAGTCCAATATGTCCCATAACCGGAATGCCACTACCTACTAACTTCTTGATCTGCTCCACATGTGCACCTTCAAGTTTTACCGCATGGGCACCTGCCTCTTTGAAGAATCGAATTGAGGTGGCGAGCGCCAATTCAGGGCTAGCTTCATAAGAGCCAAAGGGCAGATCTGCCACAACGAGCGCTTGTTTAACAGACCTTGATACCGCACGAGTTAAAGGGATTAACTCATCAATAGTTACTGGGATTGTGTTCTGCTCGCCAAGAAAATTATTGCCAGCAGAGTCGCCAACTAAGAGCACCGGGATACCGGCTTCATCAAAAATCTCTGCGGTCATCTGCTCATAAGAGGTGAGCATTGCCCATTTTTGGCCGCGCTTTTTTAGCTCGGCCAAATCTTTAATCGTTGTCATATTCGCCTTTTCGCCTAGATGCAATCGGGTTGTCACCTGGCTTAGAAGTAAGGGTACTCTTGAATTATGAGCATCGGCAATCAAGCTGGCAATCAAGCTGGCAATTTACGTATCGCGCTCGCCCAGGTCAATCCGACTGTGGGCGATATCGATGCCAATGCCGATTTGATTGCAACTCAGGCAGCGCTTGCTCATAAAGCTGGCGCCCAACTCTTGGTATTTCCCGAAATGGTATTAACTGGCTATCCGGTAGAAGATTTAGCGCTTCGCCAATCATTTAGAAATGCCAGTCGAATCGCAATCTCTGAGCTAGCCAAACGCGTAGCAAATAGCGGCTTTGGCAATTTAGTTATGGTGGTTGGATACCTAGATCAGATAGATGGCGCGACCGACAAATTAGGTCAACCAGTTGGGGCGCCACAGAATGCAGTTGCTGTAATTCACAATGGCGAAATCAAAGCGCGATATATAAAGCACCACCTACCTAACTATGGCGTTTTCGATGAATTTCGAAATTTTGTCCCTGGTGAAAAATCAGTTGTAGTTCGTGTAAATGGAATAGATATCGGCCTTGCTATCTGCGAAGACATTTGGCAGAACCGTGGACCGGTAGCGGAATTGGCAGAGCGCAAAGTTGGCTTGGTAGTTGTTCCAAATGGCTCTCCCTACGAACGCAATAAAGATGATGTTCGTTTATCGTTAGTCCAAAACCGCGCTCGCGGCTTTGGTGCCGCCCTTTGCTATGTAAATATGACTGGCGGACAAGATGATCTGGTTTTCGACGGCGATTCAATTCTGGTCGATGAATCAGGTGAAGTATTGATGCGAACTAAACAGTTCGAAGATCAGCTTGCGATTCATGATTTGTCTCTGCCAATTGCAACTTCGAATCCGGATGTAGTAATCACTAATGAAAATCTGCCAGTTGAAGGCAAGATGTTAGGTGGCATTGCCCCGCGAAAAGATGATTTAGCTGAGATTTGGGAAGCGCTTAAAGCAGGACTTCGAGATTATGTAAGTAAGAATGGCTTCAAATCTGTAGTACTTGGCTTATCCGGTGGTATCGATTCTGCTTTAGTGGCATCGATTGCAGTTGATGCGCTGGGAGCTGAAAATGTTTATGGAGTTGGGCTGCCAAGTAAGTATTCATCCGATCATTCAATCTCTGATGCCGAAGAGCTTGCGAAAAGAACTGGCCTTAACTGGCGCATAGTTCCAATCGAACCAATGGTTAACGAATTTGTAAGCAATTTAGGGCTATCTGGGTTAGCTGAAGAGAATGTTCAAGCGCGCGTACGCGGCACAACTTTGATGGGAATTTCAAATCAAGAAGGGCACTTAGTTCTTGCAACGGGTAATAAATCAGAGCTGGCAGTTGGCTATTCGACAATGTATGGCGATGCAGTTGGTGGCTTTGCGCCAATAAAAGATATTTATAAGACTCAAGTTTGGCAGCTTGCTCGTTGGCGAAATGAGTTAGCTATTTATTTTGACCAAGTGCCACCAATTCCAGTTAATTCAATCGAAAAAGAACCATCGGCAGAGCTTCGCCCAGATCAGAAAGATACTGATTCACTTCCAGATTACTTACTGTTAGATCAGATCTTGGTTAGATATGTAGATGGGGATGAAGGAGCGGCCTCATTAATTGCTGGCGGTTTCAAACAGGATCTGGTGAATCGAGTCATCACTTTGGTCGATCGCGCAGAATACAAGCGTCGCCAATACCCTCCTGGTACCAAGATTTCAGCGCGTGCATTTGGAAAAGATCGTCGTTTACCGGTGACTTCACGCTGGAAAGAGCGCTAGTTTTCTAGCTTCTTTAACTTAATTTACAGATTTAACTTGCCCGAAACAAAGGTTTTCTAGGCTAAGTGCATGACTAATAGTCCGATTGAACGCCAAGTGGAGTTTGTGATGCGCACTGTTGAAGAGCGCAATATCCGCTTTGTACGTCTCTGGTTTACCGACGTACTTGGCTTCTTGAAATCAGTAGCAATCTCGCCTGCCGAACTAGAAGCGGCATTTGAAGAGGGAATTGGTTTTGATGGCTCTTCAATTGAAGGTTATGCCCGTCAAACAGAATCAGATATGTTGGCAAAACCGGATCCAAATACATTTTCAATTCTGCCTTGGCGTACCGAAGCTCCAGGAGCTGCACGTATGTTCTGCGACATTGTGATGCCAGATGGTTCTCCAAGTCCATCAGATCCTCGACAAGTTCTACGCCGCACGCTTTCAAAAGTTTCGGAACTTGGATTTACTGCATATGTACATCCAGAGATTGAATTTTTCTTATTTAAAGAACCACCAACTCCTGGAAAGAAACCAGAGCCAGTTGATTATGCAGGCTACTTCGATCACACCCCAAACATGATTGGCCACGATTTCCGACGTGCTGCAATCACCATGTTGGAAGCGATGGGTGTTTCGGTTGAATTTAGTCATCATGAAGGCGCACCTGGCCAACAAGAGATTGATTTGCGATATGCAGATGCACTTTCTACCGCCGATAACATCATGACTTTCCGCCATGTAGTTAAAGAAGTGGCGCTAGAGCAAGGCTTTTATGCCTCATTTATGCCAAAGCCGTTCACAGAATTTCCTGGTTCTGCGATGCATACTCACGTATCTTTATTTAAAGATGACACCAATGCTTTTTATGATGGCGGCATGCCATACAACCTCTCCAAAGTTGGAAGATCATTTGTAGCTGGCATTTTGCAACACACACCAGAAATCACTGCAGTTACCAACCAGTGGGTTAACTCTTATAAGCGCCTACATGGCGGTGGCGAAGCTCCGAATCTAATCAACTGGGGCCCATCAAATCGTCGCTCATTAATTCAGATTCCAATGTTCAAACCAAAGAAAGAGAATTCAACTCGTATTGAATTTCGCGCACCTGATTCGGCATGCAACCCATATCTTGCCTATTCAGTAATGATTGCAGCGGGCCTTGATGGTGTTACCAAGGAACTGGAACTGCCTGATAACTATCCGGCGAAAGAGATGCCACAGAATCTCAATGAGGCGACCGCAATAATGGAGAAGAGCACTTTGGTCCAAGAGACCCTAGGCGAACATGTATTTGATTATGTGCTTCGAAATAAGAAGGCGGAATGGGCTGAATATGCACGCCAAGTTTCCGCATTTGAGCTGGATAGACATTTACCGGTTCTTTAATTTAAACTTCTCACACAATGCGTGCAGTTGAACTTCTACTTAGCTGCCGTGGCGGGGCCAAATAACCGGCCTTTCCCGTCGCGGTGTGTTTTGCATTGCCGGTAAAAATCAACCGAAACCAAAACACGATTTCAGATAGCAACAGGAGTAGAAGTAGAAAATGAATTTCCCAAACCAAAAGCCAAGTTCAATGCCTTTCGGGCGCTATTCATCATTTATGCCACTTGGCCCAGAGGGTCTTACTGATCGCACCTGGCCAATGAAGCAGATGAGCAAAGCGCCTAAATGGTGTTCCGTAGACCTTCGAGATGGCAATCAGGCACTTATTGACCCAATGGACACTCCGCGAAAGTTAGCGATGTTCAATCTTTTGGTTTCTATGGGCTACAAGGAGATTGAAGTCGGATTCCCATCTGCATCTCAAACCGATTTCGACTTTGTTCGAAAAATTATTGAAGAAGATTTGATTCCAGATGATGTAGTAATTCAAGTATTGACTCAGGCGCGCGAACCTCTGATTAAAAGAACTTTTGAGTCCATCAAAGGCTCAAAGCAGGCAATTGTCCATCTATACAACTCAACTTCAACTTTGCAACGTAGAGTGGTTTTTGGTTTAGATAAAGCAGGCATTAAGAAAATCGCCACCGATGGGGCAGAGCTTTGTTTATCAATGATGGATTCGGTCAAAGGAACCAATGTTTCTTTCGAATATTCACCAGAGTCATACACCGGCACTGAATTAGATTTCGCATTAGAAGTGTGTAATGCCGTAAATGCCATTTGGCAGCCAACACCTGAATGGAAGAGCATCATGAATCTTCCGGCAACGGTAGAAATGGCAACCCCAAATGTTTATGCCGATTCCATTGAATGGATGAGCCGTAATTTAGATCGTAGAAATTCAGTGGTCCTATCGCTACATCCACATAATGATCGCGGCACCGGAGTTGCTGCGGCAGAACTAGGTTATTTAGCAGGCGCAGATCGCATCGAAGGAACTTTATTTGGAAATGGCGAACGCACCGGAAATGTCTGCCTAGTTACTTTAGGTATGAATTTATTAAGCCACGGTATTGATCCAGAGATAGATTTCTCGAACATTGATGAGATCCGCCGAACTGTGGAATATGCAAATCAATTAAAGGTGGCAGAGCGCCACCCATATGGTGGAGATTTAGTTTTCACTGCATTTAGTGGTTCGCATCAAGATGCAATTAAGAAGGGTTTTGAGCACCTTGAGAAAGATGCCAAAGCTGCTGGCAAAGCCGTTGATGACTTTACTTGGGGAGTTCCATATCTACCGATTGATCCAAAAGATATTGGTAGATCTTATGAAGCAGTTATTCGCGTTAACAGTCAATCAGGTAAGGGCGGAGTTGCTTATCTGATGAAGACCGAACATCACTTAGATCTACCTCGTCGTCTGCAGATTGAATTCTCAAAAGTGGTTCAAGCAAAGACTGATAATGAAGGCGGAGAAGTTCTACCAAAAGAACTTTGGGAAATTTTTGAAGATGAATATTTACCAACCGAAACCGCTCCATGGGGTCGCTTTAGATTAAAGGGCGTTGCCACAAATTCTGCGTTGGATGAAGATGTAAAAATCGAAGTTAAAATTACAGACTGTGGTGAAATAAAAGAGCTAAAAGGAACCGGAAACGGTCCAATTTCCGCATTTTGTAATGTGTTAAATGAATATGGGGTAGATGTTCGAGTGCTTGATTTCTCAGAGCACGCACTTTCAGCGGGCGGCGATGCAAAAGCCGCGGCCTATCTTGAATGTGCGATTGAAGGAGAAGTCTTCTGGGGCGTCGGAATCGACCCAAACACGACTACCGCATCTCTAAAAGCAATCGTGTCTGCTATCAATCGCGCAATTCGATAGTCAATAACGATAACTTTTCCTCGTGAGTTTATATCGCGATGAAGCAATCGTGCTGCGCACCCAGAAATTAGGTGAAGCAGATCGAATCATCACTTTATTAACTCGCGAACATGGACGAGTTCGTGGTGTAGCAAAAGGCGTACGTAGGACCAAATCTAAATTTGGCGCACGACTAGAACCAGGTTCGCATGTAGATATTCAGCTTTACACCGGACGTACCTTCGACACGGTAACGCAAGTCGAATCAATTTCTAATTATGGTGAAGCGCTAACTGATGATTACTCCAGATGGACTATCGCAGGGACTATTTTGGAAGCTGCCGAACGATTTACTTCCCACGAACACGAACCCGCGCTACAAGAATTTAAATTGGTAACCGGCGCCATGAAAGCCCTGGCCGATAATAGATATGACCCTTCCATGATTTTGGATGCTTACTTGCTCAGATCATTAGCGGTTGGTGGTTACGCGCCATCATTAACAAATTGTTCGCGATGTGATGCGCCAGGCCCTCATCGATACTTCTCATTGGTGGGAGGAGGTTCAGTCTGTGCAGATTGCAGGCCAAGTGCCTCTGCCACTCCTTCTCCAGAAACATTAAAATTGATGTCAGATTTAATAAGTGGCGATTGGGAGAGCGCAATGAACTCTGAACTTCGCAATCGCCGCGAAGCGAATGGTTTGATTGCCGCATATCTTCAATGGCATCTCGAACGTGGCTTACGTAGTTTGCAGATAGTGGAGCGCGTATGAAACTTCATAAACCCGAACCACATTGGTCCGGAGCAAAACCTCCAGTAATTGAAAAGTCGCAGATTCCAAAACATGTTGCGGTGGTTATGGATGGCAATGGCCGTTGGGCTAAAAACAAAGGTTTGGTTCGAACCGAAGGCCATCGTGCAGGCGAAGCTCCGCTTTTCGATATGGTCGAAGGTGCCATTGAAATAGGGGTAAAAGAGCTAAGTGCAT
Organism: Candidatus Nanopelagicaceae bacterium; assembly: GCA_018883345.1. Taxonomy (GTDB): domain Bacteria; phylum Actinomycetota; class Actinomycetes; order Nanopelagicales; family Nanopelagicaceae; genus ZLKRG08. Next base: position 1,502 of record VEQG01000033.1, on the reverse strand, counting down.
ATGCGTTTAGTACCGAAAATTGGAAACGTTCTCCCGAAGAAGTTAAATTCTTGATGGGATTTAATAAAGAAGTATTACGACGCCGTCGCGATCAAATGAACGAATTAGGAGTTCGAATTCGCTGGATTGGCCAGGAGAAAAAATTGTGGTCATCAGTAGTAGATGAATTACTAGAAGCTGAAGAGTTAACTTCAAAGAATAAAGTTTTAACCCTAAATATGTGCGTCAACTATGGCGGTCGCGCTGAAATTGTCAGCGCAGCTGAAGCACTTGCTAGGGATTTCAAAAGAGGCAAAGTTAGTAAATTTGATGAAAAGAGTTTCACTAAATATCTAGAGCTACCTAGTGATGTTGATTTATTCTTACGATCTTCAGGAGAGCAGCGATTAAGCAATTTCCTTCCTTGGCAATCTGCCTATGCTGAACTGGTTTTTATGGATGTCTTGTGGCCAGATGCCGATCGCAGAACTTTATGGAAAGCCATAGAGGAGTATGCATCCCGAAATCGAAGATTTGGTAAAGCATAAGATGTTAGTTGTAAGCGGTGAGAAATTAATTTATTCGCTTAGTTTCTTAGAAAAATTAGGTGCTTTTAGTAAATCGCCTAAATCTCTTTTGAAAAATATTCAGGAAATCAGATATATAGAAAATCCTTGGAGTAGAGAAGTATTGCGTGGAGTGAGAGCACCTGGTACTGGAATTCCATATGTCATTATGTTGGGAACCATGAGACATCGAAAAGGTAAAGATTTTTGTGTAATCTACAAGAAGAACCCAGTGATTCTCATCGAATTCAAAAATGAGAAATTTGCAAGATGGGTAATTCCAGATACCTTAGTAAATCGCAGCTTGCTAGAATCTATCAATTAACAATTAGAGCATATTCCGAAAATCTCAGCTGTATGATCAACTTCTCGAAAACCAAATTCAGATGCCATATTTTTTGCCCATTTTTCAATAGCACCACCTTCGATTTCCACTGTTTCACCACATTTCTTGCAAACTAAGTGGTGATGATGACTTTCACCGCAAAGTCGGTAAATTGCCTCGCCATCCTCACGTCTCAATTGATCAAGTAATTTGTCATCAACTAGAGATTGAAGAGCGCGATAAATGGTGGTCAACCCTACGGAATCGCCATTTTTTAGAAGTAGTTGATAAATTTCCTTAGCGCTAGCAAAACCGCCTACCCGTTCTAGAATGGCTATTACTTTAACTTCCGATTTATTCATGCGAATGTGAAGTTTGCTCAGTACCTGGCGCCTCATCTGCATGGTCATGCGAATCGCCACTATGTAATGTAGCTACCAGTAACCACATAATTGCAATTCCAGCTACGGTCGCAAGAAGAGTTAGTTTGGAAGAGTGTCTAGCGTGCGCTTCAGGAAGAATATGCGAAGTTGCCAAATATATTAATATTCCAGCAAAAAGTGCTAAGTAGATTGATATTGCTTGGTCACTGAAAGTCACATAAGTTCCAAGTGCGGCACCAGATACGCGCG
>VEQG01000050.1 GCA_018883345.1 Candidatus Nanopelagicaceae bacterium | reverse complement strand
CTCTTTCAACCGCTATTAGTTCTCTGGGCACTCTGGTCTGCAGGCGTGCCACTTAGAAAAAAGTTGTAGATTCAAAAACCCCCGTGGGAATCCACGGGGGTTTTTTCCGTCAAACGGGCCAGTTGAATTGCTTCAACAAGTAAATAATACACAAAACAAAAACCCCGAGGTTCGTCACCTCGGGGTTTTTGTCATTCCTGACGAAGGATGTAAGAAAATCATACTTTAAATGTGCCAATTTCCATCAGCCCGAATTACTCAACCAAGCCCAAATAACGAAGCAGGGAATAAGTCTTAGTCGATTCATCAAATCGTTTGCCGGAAAATATTGTGTAAGTGCGATCCCACAAAATAACTCGCGCAATTAAAACCATCAATCCAGTGGTCAACAAGATCATCAACCAATCTGTATTTCCGCTAGTTACCGCCAAAGCATCATCTGGCGCCATTAACACCCAGCGATAATCGGCAAAGCCATGCATAAAGACTGGCAACCAGACCGACCCCGTCATAACCATTACTGCCGCCATCAGATAGCCAAAGCCAGCCGCCGAAACCATATGTCCAAGCACGTAATTAAAACTATCGTTACCTGATAAATAATTTGCAAAGTGCTGCAAGCCAAAGAAAATCGCAGATCCTGCCATCGCGATCTCTACGCCAAACTTCTCAAGGGTGCCAAAAATAAACCCTCGCCCAAAAAATTCTTCATCCAGCCCAATAAATAGCGCAAAAATACCGCCATCAATAATCAGCCAAAGCGGTAACCCTGGTTCTCGAAGCAGCACCAACCCAACTGCGAAATAAGCAGCGAGAGCCAATGACACGCTCTTAATTCCTGCTTTGCTAATCTTCACTTTAATTCGAACCAGCGCTTGCGGCGCAAATATCCAAATTAATATGACCGAACAGGCCACACTGATGCTTCGCGCCAGATAGACCGGCAAATTGCCTGGCAGATTGAAATCGATTATCTCTAATATCGGCCATTCCCATAGCAACTTATGTTGTATTGAAATACCTAACATCAAAACTGCAAAGGTGAGCGGCTTGCTTTGAGTTATGAAGGCCCGCACTTGTTTTCCCATAGCAGCAAGGTAGAGACCACCTACGACATCAAAGAATCAAATTCCTCTTCACGTCTCATCATTAAAATCATCAGGCTTCGACTTGCGCGACCAAAGCCGTAATTTAATTCGCAAAATACGATCATAAATGAATTCATTTGCAGGCTTTGGCTTTGCCTTATGGCGCACCACCAAAATAAGCACTGCAAATAATGGATAGAACCAGGCCAGCACAAAGTAGATCAGAAAATTCCGCCCCATCGCATATGCGATAAACCCAATCAGAACTCCCCAGAGCAGTTGCAGGTTAGCCATCAATTCCATACGAAAAAGGTACGGTCATCCACCGACAAATGTCCTCACGCCGCACTACCTTTTACCCATGGGTCTTCGTTTCCGCCGCACCTTAAAGATCGCACCTGGCCTGCGCCTTAACTTCAACAAAAACTCGGTCGGCCTATCCATCGGCCCACGCGGCGCCAAATACACCATCAACTCAAGTGGTCGCCACACCGCGTCAGTAGGTGTCCCAGGCTCGGGCCTCTCTTACTCCGAATCATCCGGTGGGGGAAAGCGCAGAGCAGTCGATTCAAATGTCGGCATCAACAATCGCGGCGAAGATATTCATTTAGATTCACCTGGCATCTTCGCAGGAAAGGCCGAAACTCTTTTCTATCAATTCGCCACTGATTACTTAAGTAGAGATGCCAATAAAACTTTCGATGAGCTCAAATCCCAAGCCGACTTCATCAGAAGCGAATGCCCAGAGATCGCACCACTTATCGATTTAGTCATGATCGCCAAAGTCGGAGCCCATAGCGCCACCGAAGCGCTAACTATCTGCGAACGGCTCTACAACATCCCAGATCTACTCGATCATAAAATCGCAGAGAAATACTTCGATGAATTCCGCGTCTCTATTCCCATTGCCCGCGGCATCTCTTTTCTAACCGACTACAACAACTCATTTCTGACCTACACCTACTCTGAAATCCTGCAGGCGCTTGGCCAACCCGAAAAAGCGCTCGAAATCATCGAAGAAGCGCCGGATAGCCAAGAGAAAGAGATTGCCCTTTTGGATCTGGCGCTCGCCACCAAAGATTACGAGACCGTCATCGACCAAACCAATGAGATCGAAAATATCGACGATGCCACCGCAATTTTGCTGGTATTTCGCGCCATCGCCTTTCGCGAATTAAAACAATACGAACTCGCTATCGAAGCTTTCAAATTGGCGCTCGCTAAACGTTCCCGCGAAAGCGAAATCTTAAACTTCGCCAAATTCGAACGCGCCCTTACCTACGAAG
>VEQG01000012.1 GCA_018883345.1 Candidatus Nanopelagicaceae bacterium | reverse complement strand
AATTTTCTAAAGGTGGCTCCGCCACCTGGTATCGATCCAGGACCCTGGGCTTCAAAGGCCCATGTGCTAGCCACTACACAATGGCGGAACCCGTATTCTCTCGTAAAAACGGCATTTCGCCAAAATCTCATTTCGGTAGGCGATAACCTTTGCGCGGATATGAACGATAAAGATGAAGTGGATCGCCTAATAGCTGCTTGGCAGAAAGAGCGACCTGATTTGGATTTTTCGCCACTTACAGTGCTCTCTCGAATTACGAGAATTTCAAAACATTTAGATATTGCCCGAAGGAATGCGTTCGCAGAATTAGATACATGGGGATTCGATGTATTGGCTTCACTGCGCCGAGTTGGAGACCCATATCAACTATCTCCTGGACAATTAATTCAAGAGACCATGGTTACCAGTGGCACAATGACAAATAGATTAGATCGACTGGAAGAGCTAGGTTTAATTACACGTACGCAAGATCCAAGTGATGGTCGTGGAAGTTTAGTAACTTTAACTAAAGCTGGCGCAAAAGCTGTAGATAGCGCAATGGAAGATTTGCTTAGTAGAGAACGCGAATTACTGAAGATGCTCAATAAAAGTGAACAAAGCCAGCTGGCGGCACTTTTACGCGAATTAGCAATACATTTTGAATAGTTAAATAAATTAATTTACTGAAATTACTTTTGCACCAGGTACCGGACCTTGTGCTCGCGCAACGCTTCCCACTACGCCACTTGAAGTAAGCGCCACTGCCAGATCGAGAGAGTGATCCTCATCGGCAACCAAGAATGCAACTGATGGGCCTGACCCTGAAACAATGCCACCCAGTGCGCCGTATTCATTTCCGGTATCCAGAATTAATCTAAGTGCCGGCCTTAACGAACAGGCTGCTGCTTGTAAATCGTTATTAAGTGATTTACCTACTCTCACAGAATCTCCTGATAGCAGTGACTGAAGTAATTCATCATTTAATGAAGGAGCCTTTATATCTAAACCGGTTCGAAGTCGATCGCACTCTCCATAAACTGCAGGAGTCGATAGTCCAGAACTAGATACCGCAATTACCCAGTGATAAGTGCCGCGCGAAAGTGCTGGCGTAATTTCATCGCCGTGTCCACGGCCTACAGCAGTACCACCATGCAACATGAAAGGTACATCGCTGCCTAAATTACGCGCGACTTCCCCCAATTCATCTTTCGTAAGTCCGAGTCCATAAAGTTGATCGATACCAAGCAAAGTTGCCGCTGCATCTGCGCTGCCACCAGCCATTCCGCCCGCTACTGGAATGCTTTTATTAATCTCTACATCCAGTTTTGTGCTGGTATCGAATTTTTCAGACATTAACTGAACCGCCTTGAATACCAAATTGCTTTGATCTAGCGGGACACCTGTCGTGTAATCGCCTTTAATTGAGATTGCGAATTGGTCGCTCTCAGAAATTTTTAACACATCCATGAGCGATACTGCTTGAAAAACCGTAACTACTTGATGATATCCATCCGCTTCTTTAGGGCCCACAGATAATTGCAGGTTAACCTTCGCAGGAGCCTGAACCTCTACGGATTTATATCGCATGGCATCAGCGTAGTAGTTTTATTTTAAATTTGCTTCGCAATCGCGATGTATGCAGAAATGTCTAACGCCTCACCACGCAATGTTGGATCGATACCAGCGTTTTTGATTATTGATTCTGAATTTTCACCCAATACTGAAGACATTGCAGATCGAATCATTTTTCGACGTTGCGAGAAAGCTGCATCAATCAAGGCGAAAACTTTGTGGCGAAAATCTTCATCTCCAAGTGGACTGTGACGTTTAAAGTAAACCAGTTTTGAATCCACATTTGGCACCGGCCAGAAAATACTCCGCGCAATGTTGCCAGCTAGTTCAAGATCTGCCCACCAAGCACTTTTTAGACTTGGCACACCATAATCTTTATTGCCAGGTTTCGCTGCAAGTCGATCTGCGACTTCGGCTTGGACCATAACTACACCTTCGCGTAAAGATGGAAATCGCTCTAATAAATTCAATAGCACCGGCACTGAGACGTTGTATGGCAAATTCGCCACTAACACCGTTGGATTTCTCGGTAATTCAGAAATAACTAGCGCATCCTTATTAATCACTATTAAATCAGCGCCTGGATTATGCGCTTCAACTGTAATCGGAAGTTGCTTTGCCAAGCGATCATCAATTTCAATTGCAATTAATGGTGTACCGGTTTCAAGTATGGCAAGAGTTAAAGATCCAAGACCGGGACCAATTTCAAGTGCCACATCCTCACTTGTAATTTGCACTTGACGAACAATTCTTTGACAAACATTGCCATCAATTACGAAATTTTGTCCCAAACCTTTTGAAGGATTTAATTCTAATTTCGCTGCTAATTCGCGAATTTCAGTCGCGCCTAATAAAGACATTATTCGAATGAACCAAATAGTCGGACGGTATTAGCGGAAGTAACTGCAGCAATATGCTCAGGATCCACGTTGCGCTCATCTGCAATAAATCGGACGATGTTAGCTATTTGAGCGGGGGTGTTTAACGCCCCTCTATGAGGACTAGGTGCAAGAAATGGAGAATCGGTTTCAACCAAGAGCAACTCATCTGGCACATATTTAACCGCTTCCCGCAATGCTGGGGCATTCTTAAAGGTTACGGTGCCGGCAAATGAAAGAACATATCCACGTGCGGCACAATATTTCGCCATCTCTAAATCACCTGAATAACAATGAAAGATTGTTTTATCGGGCGCTCCGACATCTTCCAATACCTTCAATACATCTTCGTGTGCATCGCGATCATGAATTACTAAAGCTAATTTATTATCCTTTGCAATTTGAATATGCCTTCTAAAGGATTCTCTTTGAATCTCTTGCAATTCAAGAGGTGTTCGGAAGTAATCCAAACCTGTTTCACCAATCGCTCGAACTCTTGGGTGTTTTGCTAGTTCAGAAATGATTGCAAGATCAGCTTCTAAATCTGAAACTATGGGTGCTTCATTAGGGTGAAGCGCTACCGCAGCCAAGACTTGCTTTGGATATAGCTCAGCAAGTCGCACACACCATTTTGATTGTTCGGCTGAATACCCAACTTGGACAATTCGATCTATGCCAGCAGCTGCCGCATCGGCAATGACCTCTGCAACTTCAGGGGAATCTGGTTCGGTATTTGTAACTATCTCTAAATGCGCATGCGCATCGATTGCACTGACCTTTAATGGCTCTGGTGCCGGTGCAAGCGGGCGATCAATATCGCGATTGTGGCGATCAGCCAATTACTCTTCCAATCGCGGAAATAGTGGCGCACTCTTTGAAACTTTTGAGCCTGCTGGGAGAGTTCCCCAATTCGCCACTTCTCCAATTTTTTGCTCAGAAATTGAACCGAGTGTATTAGCTCCGAGTGAGTCCCATAATTTTTCACAAGTTTCTGGCATTACTGGATGTAATAAAACTGCTAACGCTCTAATACCTTCGGCGGTGTTATATAAAACTTCTTCTAGCTTTGCTTTATTTGCAGAATCTTTAGCTAAAACCCATGGTTCAGTCTCTGTAACATAAAGATTTATTCGTTTACAGAAATCCATAATTGCCAAAATTCCACCTTGAAAATCAAGTGCACACATAGCGTTATCAGCAGTGCTAACTGTTTTGCTTAAGAGCTCAGCTAATTCACCACCATTTGCAGGTGCTGGTATTACGCCATCACAATACTTTTCGATCATTGCAGTTAAGCGTGAAGCCAAATTACCAAAATCATTAGCCAATTCACTTGTATATCGAGCGCCCATGTCTTCCCAGGAGAAAGAACCGTCACTACCAAATGGAATTGCCCTCATGAAGTAATAGCGAAACGCATCTACTCCAAAATGATTGGTGATATCGCTAGGTGCAATACCGGTTAGCTTGCTCTTTGACATTTTTTCGCCACCGACCAATAACCAGCCATGTGCGAAGACTTTTCCTGGAACTGGCAATCCGGCGGCCATCAACATTGCCGGCCAAATTACTGCATGAAAGCGGAGAATATCTTTTCCAACTAAATGAACATCAGCTGGCCAAGTTTTGGCAAATTTCTGACCACCTTCAGAATCTGGATTATCACCTAATCCGACAGCGGTCGCGTAATTAAGTAATGCATCAAACCAAACGTAAACAACTTGCTTGGTATCCCAAGGCACTGGGATACCCCAATTAAATGTGGAGCGAGAAATTGAAAGATCTCTTACTTCACCTTCCAGGAATGAAATTACTTCATTTCTAGCACTTTCAGGTTGGCAAGCTTCGGGATTCTCCTTGTAATGTTTTAAAAGCGATTCTCGAAAATCAGATAGCTTGAAAAACCAATTGTCCTCGTCGACAATTTCAACTGGCTTGCTATGAATTGGACAGAGTTTCTGCCCTTTATCATCAATCAAGTCGCCCGGTAATTTAAATTCCTCACAACCAACACAATATGGACCTTCAAATTTCCCTGCGTAAATGAATCCCGCATCTTTTAATTTCTGAAGAAAATTTTGTACCCGTTTTGTATGACGTTCAGATGTGGTGCGAATGAAATCATCGTTAGCAATATTTAGAGCTTTCCAATTTGGGAGCCAAGCATCTGCCACTAATTTATCGACCCAATCTTGTGGCGCCACATTATTTGCATCTGCAGTTCGCATTACTTTTTGACCGTGTTCGTCGGTGCCGGTCAAATACCAAGTTGGTACACCCTTTTGACGATGCCAACGAGTCAACACATCACCGGCAACTGTTGTATAGGCGTGACCAATATGCGGCGCATCATTTACATAATAAATTGGCGTCGTTACGTAGTACGACTTCTCTCTTGAATCGGCGCTCATGTCATTATTCTATTGGACGTTTTTAGCTGCAACCATCGCATCAAATACTTCACGTTTTGGTAGTTCTAACTCGGATGCGACTGCAGAAATCGCTTCTTTTCTATCCATTCCGACGCTTTCATATCTACGAACCGCCTCAATAATCTCTTGCTGGCTCAGCATTTTTGCACCTGCAGTGGCGCCACTAACAACTACCGTGATCTCGCCCAAGATTTCTTTTGACTTTGCCCAGCTATAAATCTGACTTAAAGAGCCACGAATAGTCTCTTCATAAGTTTTGGTCATTTCACGGCAAAGCGCGGCTTCTCTAGTATCACCCAAAACCGAAATTGCTACTTCTAGAGTTTCAATTAGTCGATGTGGCGCTTCAAAGAAAACTATAGTTCGATTTTCAAATTTCAAATTTTCAAAGAAGGTTTCACGTGCTCCCTTGGTTCTAGGCACGAAACCTTCAAAGCAAAAACGATCTGTTGGTAATCCTGATAATGCCAAAGCTGTAGTCACTGCACTTGGACCAGGCAAGACTTCTACTGGGATATTTTCTTCGATTGCTGCGCGAACTAATTTAAAGCCTGGGTCGCTAACCGTTGGCATTCCAGCATCAGTAACAACCAAAACCACCGCGCCATTTTTTAATTCATTTATAAGCAGAGTGGTCCGTTCTTCTTCATTGCCCTCGAAAAAAGAGAGTACTTTGGCGCCACTTTTAACTCCTAAATCCTGGCAAAGGCGTTGAAAACGTCGTGAATCCTCTGCCGCAATAATTGTTGCGGAGCCGATAGCTTCAATGAGTCGAGTTGAAGCATCGCCTGGATTGCCAAGCGGCACACCAGCAAGTATCAACTTCATGTGCGCAATCATCTCATCTACTCTTTACTTATGTTTCCAACGTTGGTCATAACCTTCCTGGCCTTCTTGCTAAGAATCTTCAACCTTTCCACTCCAAAGGGTCTGGTCTTTGACGAGATCTACTACGTAGATGGCGCACGCGATTATTTGAAGCATGGCGTTGAGGTAACTAATGGGGCCGCTGAATTTGTAGTACATCCACCGGTTGGAAAATGGCTCATTGCCGCTGGAATCAAGTTATTTGGCAATCATGAATTTGGTTGGCGAATTGCAGTGGCAATTGCCGGAACATTAACTGTCTATTTGACAGCTCGAATTGCAAAAAGAATTTTCCATGAAAACCATTGGGCCACTCTTGCTGCGCTATTGATGGCGTTAGATGGTTTGAATTTAGTGATGTCTCGCACCGCTTTACTAGATATATTTTTAACACTATTTATTCTGCTGGCTGTTAATTCTTGGCTTAAAGGTAAATATCTGGCATTTGCGGTCTATTTAGGACTTGCGATGGGCAGTAAGTGGAGCGCATTGTATTTTGTTCTCGTTTTCTTAATGCTTGAATTTATTTTAAACAGAAATTTGATAAGGGTGGTCCGAGTTGGAATTACTTCAAGTGCAATTTATATTTTAAGTTGGTTTGGTTGGTTTGCTTCATCACTTGGCTGGGATCGTGAAGCTAAATCCAACCCATTTTTTTCTTTAATTTATTATCACAAAGAGATGCTTGGTTTTCATACCAGCTTGACTGAAAATCATTCCTACCAAGCCAATCCTTGGAGTTGGATTGTTATGGGAAGACCAACTTCTTTTTTCTATGAATCTCCAAAAGGTTGCGATGCGAAAAGTTGTGCACAGGAAGTTTTGGCATTGGGCACACCAATACTTTGGTGGATTGGTGCAATTGCATTGATATTTTTGATTGGGATAAACTTACATAACTTTGCGATGCGCGAAGTCGAACTCTCCTCTTTAATTCCGTTCTTGGGAATATTGGCGGGTTACATTCCATGGTTCTTCTTTCAGGAACGTACCGTGTTTACTTTCTACGCAATCGTGTTCCAACCATTCTTAATTCTGGCAATCGTTTTATTAGCGAAAATAGCTTATGAATACGACGAACGCTTGAAAAAAATAATTCTGGTTTCTGTAATAGTTGTAGCAATAAATTTCGTTTACTTTTACCCAATATTTACTGGTGCTATAACCACATATGATGCGTGGTATTCACGGATGTGGTGGAGCTCCTGGATTTAGCTATTAACTGCGCGGTCGCGCTTGTTAGCTGCCTCTTCAGCAAGTTGCTGATCGAATACTTCATCTGCACTTGGGGCTGCTGCAGCGAGCGCTTCACGCGCCAAGCGCTCTTGCTCTTCACTCCACTGACCTGGCGTCGTTAAATCAATTATTCTTCTAGGAGTTACCGCTTTAGGTGCGTTTACATAAGTTGGTGCTGGAATTGAATTAGGCGTCCAGACATTTCTGGATGCGGCACTTCCTTGTGGAAGCAAAACAATTCCTGTTATTTCTCGTTCTGCCAATGGAACCCAAAGTTCAGAATCTTGTTTTGGCGCCACAACTTCAGAGAGATTTACATGCGACACACCATTTGTAGTTCTTTGCAGACCTTCTATGCGACGACGTTGAACTCTTTGGCGATTAATAGTTCTGCGAGTGTGCGCTAAGTAAATTACAAAACCAGAAACTGGAATTCCGATTGATAACCAACTTAATAGATTCATCACCGCACCAACACTTGTCGCTAATAGAGAAGTAAAAATAAGAACGAAAATTATTCGACGTCGCATTAATGCTTGTGATTGCTTGTATGGAGCATCGAGATCTGTATGAATTGCAAGTGAATAAGAACTTTCAGTTTCGCCAGCTACTACGCGAAGTGCGCTCTTATATCGTTCTACAGATTTTCCAGAGAACTCATCATGAGTATGAATCCAGCGAGGCAAGAAATAGGCGACCCACATTCCAATAATCGCCAAGTAAATAATCGCTGAAGCCATGATGGCCAAAGATTAGTGTTTGAAATGTCCGTTTTCGGGTATTTACACCCTACTTGATAGCAATATTTTCGCGAACGAAACAATGGTGGTCTCGCCAGGCACCATCAATATGTAGATAGCGGGGACGTAAACCTTCGTATAAATATCCACATTTTTCCGCAACTCGAATAGATGGCGAATTTTCGGGCCGAATATTTATTTCGATTCGGTGCAGTTCAAGTTCATTAAATGCAAAATCTGTCACCATGTTCACGGCAGTGCTCATATAGCCACGGTTAGCGTAATTTCGATCGATCCAATAGCCAATATGGGCTCCTCTAAGCGCCCCGTAAATGACCCCACCAAGATTTATCTGGCCAATCAAATTTGGTCCAATGAAAATCCCGAATGAGAAAGCGCGGCCAGCTCTCGCCTCTTTTCGATATGCCCTAACCATTTTATTAAAACTCAAAGCGCTCTTTAATTCATCGCTCTTTGAAGTTCTTGGGATGGTCGCTTCCCACTCTTCGAGCCATTCTCGATTTAGCGCCCGAACTCTTCGCCATTGCTTTTTGTCAGCATTTGAGAATGGCCTTAAGAGAATTTCGCCATCCGTAAGTTCAATCATTTTATTCTTGGCAAAATCACGGTAGTTATGGTGTCTCCTGCTTTGAGTGTATCGCCAGGATTTACCGATACCAATGAATTTGCTGCTGCCAAACTTACAAAATCTTCCTGTTCGGTAAAAATAGAAACCGACGTATTGTCATCACTCAAGTTTCCCAGCAGATATCGCCGCCCGGAATTTTCGCCTGCATAATCTCGCTCAAGCTTGGCTTTAACCGAAGGGCAAAAAACCTCTTTAGCGCCAATCATGGTTCTGATCATCGGACGTACAAATAACTGCATTGCGACATAGGCAGAGATTGGATCTCCCGGCAAAGTTACAACTGGAGTTTTATCGGGACCAATAGTGCCAAAATTAAATCGGCCGGTATTTTCAAGCTCAAGGTCTACAACTTTTACTTCGCCGAGTTGATTTAGAGCCTTTGTAATTAGGTCAAAAGAATCATCATTTCGTTCGCCACTGACTACTATTAAATCTGCGCGTACCAACTGATCTTCAACAATATTTTTTAATTCTTCTTCATTATCTGGAATTGAATGAACTCTAAATGCAACCCCACCGATTTCTCTGACGATTGTGGTTAATTGCCAAGAGTTGGTTTCGTACTCTTCCCGGCCAGTAATTGGATTGCCAGGTTCAATTAAATCTGGGCCGGCAGAAATAATTACCACTCTTGGGTGAGGTCTGGTTGGAAGATGGCCCCGGCCAATGGAGGCTGCAAGACCAATAGTGGTCGAGCGAATTGGTGAACCGCTTTTTAATACCAACCGTTCGCCAGCGAAGATATCTTCAGACAGAGTTGCGCCATGCGCGTCTAGTAGAGGCAAATCAAGTGGTGCCAAAGGTTCGACAATAGAAAGCAGCGCGGTAAGGAACTCATCGACACGCATTCGTTCTAACATAATCCCACCTTACTTTAAAAGTTCTTCATAGTTCATGAGAAATGCTGATTTGGCCAGAAAGGAAATGATGGCAATTAGAGATAAAGCAGCGCTCCGTGAAGAATTCCGGAAATTGCGTCGAGAGCATCCGGCACATAGCGACTATTTATACTTATTAGATATTCCAGAAATCGTTGATGCAAAAGTAATTACGAGTTATTACCCATTGCCGGGAGAGCCAAGTTTGATTACTTTGAATGATGCACTTATCAAAGCTGGAAAAACAGTTTTACTACCCCGAATTGTGAATCAGAAGATGGAATTCGTGCATTACCTCGGCGCTCAAGGAGATTTAGTTCAAAGAGGAAAGTTTCACGAACCTGTTGGAAATATATTCATAGGTGAAATACAAGTCTGCTTAGTTCCTGCAACCGCAATCGATCAAAACGGAATTCGTTTGGGTCAAGGTGGAGGATATTACGATCAATTTCTAATTGGGACGCCAGCTTTTAGAATAGGCATCATTCACGATCGCGAATTTGTAAAGAAACTTCCAAGCGAATGGTTCGATCAAACTGTAGAGGCTATTGCAACCGAATCAGGTTTTCGTCGAATCTGATTTATTGTTCAATATCGACATACTTGCCAACACAAATATTGCGCCAATTACCTGAACCCAAGTTGGAGCACCTCGTCCAAGAACAATTGCACCAATAACACCAACTAATGGCACGATATTAAATAAAACCGCTACATGCGTGCTCTTTACTCTTGCTGCAGCATAGTTGAATGCAATGATTGGCAGGGCTACACCAAATACGCCTGATAGCGCACCTGCCACATAAATTTCGTTTGCTCGGCCTGCAAAATGGCCACGGTCGAAGATTAACCACCACGCAAGCACATAAATAGTTGAAAAAAGCGCTTGTCGATATGCCAAAGAAATTGGATTGATTCTAGTTCCGAGTTTTTTAACGGCAACGGCATTTAGGCCGCAAAAAATTGATGAGCCAAGAAAACATAGTGCACCAAGGCCGATAGTTAGCGAAATACCAGACTTATCAAAACTGCCTAACGTGGCACCAATAATTCCTAAAATTACTGCCACTATTTCGTGGTTTGAAATTCGATCCTTTAAAAGCAGCGCGGCCCACATAACCGTAAATAGAGCTTCCATGTTTAAGAGGATTACTCCGGTGCTTGCGGTGGCAACTGTGTAACCATAATTTCCTAATAACCATGCAAATCCGGGTTGGACTGCGCCAAGTAACGCTGCGACTTTCCAAGAAACATCTGTATATGTGCCATTTCTAAATTTTCTTGGTCTGAAAACATAAAAAATAGAAATCACAAAGAAGCCCGCGCCAATTTCAAGCAATGTTTGCGCCGGCGCAGAGAGTTCGCTCACTGCTAAATCCGCTAAAGGGTTAGATAAACCCCAAGAAATCATTGCCGCAATTAACAATAAATAATTGCGCATACTTAATTCTTATTATTCTCTTTACGTGCAAGCTCGGCCAAGAATTGGTTATATTTCGCCAAATCATCACTCTCGCCCATTGCGCTTGCTCTCGCAGCTTTTCGATCAATTCTTTCGGTTTCTTTCTTATCTTCGCGCATCCATTGAATGAAAGCCGCTGTCAAAGCGATCAAAATTGGAATTTCTCCCATCGCCCAGCCAATTGCACCGCCTGCGTATTGATTCTCAAGCAAATCCAAATTAAGCGGATTGCCTATTGAGGTGTAATAACCACCATCCATCAAAGTTGTAGCTGACATAAGGGCTATTGAGAAAAAGGCATGAATGCTCATTGCTGCAAATAGAATTACCATTCTTACTACATTTGGCGGCCGATTTGGATTTGGATCTACACCCACAATCACATGGAAAAAAAGCGCCCCAGCAAGTAGAAAATGTAGATTCATAAAGAGGTGACCAAGATGGCTACCCATTAAGGTTCCAAAAAGACCCGTGAAATAAAGTGCAAACAATGAACCGTCGAAAATCAAAAGCGCGACAACGGGATTGGTCATGAATTTTGCATATCTAGAATGGAGAAAGCGAATCAAAATATTTCTTGGGCCTTCTTCTTCGCTGTCTCTTCCTGCCGGCAAAGTTCTTAATGCCAATGTGATTGGCGCACCAAGTACAAGTGCAATGGGAGCAATCATTCCCAAAATCATATGTTCGATCATGTGGTACGAGAAACCAAAGTGAGAGTAAACGCCGATTGCACCATTGACTGCATAATTGACAATCAATATTCCAATCACGAAAGAGATTGTTCTACCGAGAGGCCACCTATCTCCTCGGCTATGCAAAATTCGAACACCTTTTAAATAAAGAAGTAAAGAGATAATTAGGAGTGCAAGAGTTAAGGCATCAGGTTGATATTCAAATACCCAAGTTTTCAAATCTGGGGAACCTGGAAAACTCAAACCAACTTGCGATTCCAATGGATCTACAGCGCCAGGTCGAGTTGGCGGATTGCTTTGACTTAGCAGAGTCCCGATAAACAAAGTCATAAGCATTACAACTGACTCTAAAGCTATTAATTTATTTATTTTTCCAGCGAGTAATTTTCTTGCTTTAGCTGCAAAAGCCAGAAGTAATAAAGTCAGAATAATTTTCATCGAAAGCAATACTGCGTAATTGCCTTGCCACGAACCTACGAAATTCATTCTGATCCAGGCATTAATGACTCCACTGACTACAACTGATATTGCTGCCCAAAAAGCCAGACGGCTAAATCTCTCCAGCGCAATTTTCTTATCAAATTCAGTACTAATTAATATCACAATCAGTCCGCCGACCCACATAGTTATGGCGACCACGTGAACCAATAAGGTTCCAATGGCCATTAAATGCGACCCTCCGGATGCAGAATGACTTTGGAAGATAGGCGCAGACAGCGCCACTAATGCAAGTAATAGCACCAGGGTTGCTTGGGTAATTCTTTGGCACCTTTTAACCCAGATCGCAACTATTACTGCGCCAAGCAATTGAATTGCCAAAAACTTGCCCAAACTAATCTGCGTAATAAAAGAGCGAAGAGTTGTGAAATCTAATGCTTCAAGTAAAGAAACATCGAGCACTGAAGCTAACGTTGCCACAATGTAAATAACGGTGGCGGCAGCCCAAATCCAAGCTGCGATCCCTGCTTTACTCCTTAGTGTTTTATGATTTTCACGAATATGCCCGTGAAGATTCTTAGCAAAAAAGATTATCGCTAATAAAAAGCCAATTGTTAAAGTTGCACTGAGTAAGTAAGTAAATTTACTCAGCGTTAAAGTTAGTTCTACCAATTTAACGCTCGTTATATAACTTTCTTCCGTATAAAACTAAACCTAAAGCAACTGCTAACCCAGCTACTCCGACCAAAAGCACAAAAATTGTTGTGCCAAATGAGCTCGAGTTTTGCACTTCAGGGTCTTTAGTGGCTGTCGGTTGCGGAGTTGTAATTTTGTCGGGTGCATTGAAAGTAAATGTATAAATTCCAGTTAATGGAATGTCTTCTTCTGAAATTAAGGAGTATTCGACTTGGTAAATACCTTTTTCAGTGAGTGCTAGCAAACCAACAACCGCGTTAGTGCCATCTACCAAGAGTGCGCCGTCATCAACTCTGTTGCCTTTAGGGTCGGTAACGATAATTTCGCTACCCATTGGAGCAAGTGGCGTATCCGTAGTTAATGAAACAGAAGTCGGCGCAATTGAAAGTATTGATCCACTTACTGGTGAAGTACCGGTCAATAAATTAGCAAAGGCAGGTGTGATGGTTGCCATGCTTACCAATAGAGCCGCGAAGAGCGCTCGGAAAAATCGCATAAACTCCCTTTCAATTCGCGGTAATACTCTCACTTCTCTACACTTTACTTCTAGTAGCAAGCTAGCGTTTTTGAGAACTATTACTGCGGGAGCGTGGAAATGCCAACGTACCAATACGAGTGCACCTCGTGTGGGCACCAATTTGAGCAAATTCAGTCTTTCTCTGATGACCCGATAAAGCATTGCCCTGATTGCAATGGCGAAGTCAAGAAAATTTATTCAGCAGTAGGTGTGGTCTTTAAAGGTTCTGGCTTCTATAAGACTGATTCAGCGCCGAAGAAGTCAGATTAATTTAGGAGAATTCAGGAGATTAGGCGCCATGGTGAGGCGGAACATCGCCTTTGATTTCGGCATCTCGCTTTGCGCGCTCTAAGTTCTCATCTGGATCAATTTCATCAGATGTGATTTCAGGCCAAAGATTGCTCACGGGCAAAAGTATAGACGATATACATAAAGGAGATTTATGTTTGAGAAGTTAGGTCAATTAGCCGTTCGCCGCAGTAAGTTAGTTTTGACCTCCTTTATTATCACCATGCTTGCAGCAGGCGGTGTCGGTTTATCTGTGTTTGGAAAACTAGATTCAGGTGGATATTCAGACCCAAATAGTGAATCAATGAAAGTTTGGAATTACTTTCAAGAGAATTTAAAGACAAAAGACGCTGGCGTAATTCTTATCGTCGATGGAAAAAATAAATCAGTTAATGATCCAAATGTTGTGGCAGATGCAATTGCCCTGGAAAAGGAAGTTGCGACTGTTCAAGGTGTCGAATCAACTCTTTCTTATTGGAGCTCTGGAAATCAACAAACTATGGTTTCAAAGGATGGAAATGCGGCCTACCTACTTATCTATACAAAATCTGATGATTTTGCGAAGGTTGGCGAAGTTGGCAAAGAAATTCAAAGTAAATTTGATGGTGAATATAAATCTCTGCAAGTTTATGCAAGTGGAAACGGTGTCATCACATCAGCAATCAATGGTCGTATTGCTAAAGACTTAGCTCTGGCTGAGGCCATCTCAATTCCATTAACTTTCATTCTTTTAATCTTTGTATTTGGTGCTGTAATTGCATCAGCAATGCCATTGTTTGTCGGCATATTCTCGATCCTCGGAGCATTCTTCTTGCTGCTTTTGATTACTCAAGTAACTTCCGTCAGCGTTTTTGCTTTGAATCTAATTACTGGTTTGGGTCTCGGACTAGGAATTGATTACTCGCTACTTATGGTCAATCGCTTCCGTGAAGAGCTGCATAACGGTAAAGAGATTGATGAAGCGGTCGTAACAACGGTTAAAACTGCTGGCAAAACTGTTTTTTATTCTGGATTAACCGTGGCTGTTACTTTGGGATCAATGGTGGTCTTCCCGCAATCATTCTTAAAGTCTTTCGGATATGCCGGAGTAAGCGTGGTGCTTATTGCAATCGTCGCAGCTATTTTGCCCCTTCCAGCTCTAATGAAATTGCTTGGACATCGAGTAGATAAATTTGTAGTTAGAAAATCTGGAATTGTTCCGAAATCAGATGGACGTTGGGCTCAAACCGCGCGATTTGTTATGCGTAAGCCGGTAAGCGTTGTAGTGCTCTCATTAGTAATTCTAGGAGTTATGGCTGCTCCTATAAAAGATATTGTCTTCTCGCAGTTGGATGCTCGAGTTCTACCGAAGAGTGATAAAGCTGCAATTGCCTACCAAGTACTTTCGGATCGTTTCCCAGGTCAAGAAAGTAGCCCAATTGAAATATTAATTCCTGGTGCAGCAAACAAAGTAACTCCTGAAGAACTAAATAATTATGTTACAAAGATTCAACAAACCGAAGGAATTGTTCGCGTTATTCCATTCAATGTAGGTAATGACATCAGAATCCAAGCCATCCAATCGATGGGCTCTAGAACCATTGAGGCAAGCGATTTAATTCATAAGCTTCGCGATTTAGATTCACCGCAAGGCACTTTGATTGGTGGTGTTGCGGCTGACTTTACTGATTCTCAAGATGGTACCGCCCGCGCATTACCTTGGGCGCTAGGTTGGATTGCAATTAGTGTATTGATTTTAATTTTCGTCTTTACCGGATCGGTAATTCTTCCAATCAAAGCCGTACTTCTAAACATACTTTCATTGGCTGCGACTTTGGGGGTAATTACTTGGATTTTCATTGATGGACATTTGAAATGGTTAGTAGGTGACTTCACTGTTACCGGAACCATCGATACCGGAACTGCCATTTTGATTGCGGTTGTGGTCTTTGGACTATCAATGGACTATGAACTATTCCTGCTCTCCAGAATAAAAGAAGAGCACCTTGCTGGTCATAACAACATTGAATCTGTCGCAGTAGGACTTCAAAAATCTGCTCGCATCATTACTGCTGCAGCACTTTTGCTAGCCGCGGTCTTTGCATCATTTATGACCAGTGGTGTCACTGCTATCAAGATGATGGGATTTGGAACTGCATTTGCAGTTCTGTTAGATGCCACGCTAGTCCGTGCTCTACTTGTTCCAGCGTTAATGCGCCTATTTGGTGAGCGAAATTGGTGGGGTCCGAAGTTCTTAAAGAAATACACTTTGGATCATTAATCGGATCTCTCATAGGAAAAGCATTTGTTAATTCTGCTTCCGCCATCGGAGAAAAAGCTTGAAACCAAAGCGCAAACACCTGCAATAAATGTTTACGTTGGCGTGCTCTATCAAGCTTTAGGTTGGAATACCTTGAGTTCAACTGCAAAAAAGCGGGGAGAGAAATCGATCTACATAATTTCTGCAAAATATGGTGCAATTTCTCCGCTTGCCAAAATTGAGACTTATAAAGAAAAAATTAACAATCAAGTGATGTCACCGATTGTCGGAAAAACGCTGGATGCTTTGAAACCTTCATTGATTGTTGATTGTCGCTCATCAACCTATAAAACGGTTTGGCATGCTCCTGTTGAGAAAACTGTTGAAATACATGTTTCAACAGTTATTGATGGAGTTCGAAAAGTTGTGACCCATATGTCCAAAAAGACTCGAGGAGAGATTGCCAGGCTCTTACTTCAATCGCGATCTTTACCTAATTCACCTGAAGATCTTTATGCGATTGTTTCCGAAAAATATCCATGTGCGTTGACACCTGCCACCGAAAATGAACCTTGGATACTTGAAGTTATTGCAGTCTAAGAGTGTCCCTGGCCGGAGTTGAACCGGCGACCTACCGCTTAGGAGGCGGTTGCTCTATCCACTGAGCTACAGAGACTTGCAAGATGCCTTTTTTAAAGGCCTCAGGTAGACTCAACTTAACTGATTAATAGTCTATTAAGTAAATATTAATCGAAACTAACGGAGTTGATTTACTCATGGGAATGAAAGCGCTGGTGATCGGCGCTGGCGGAGTTGGAAGAGCTATCGCCAACATTGCATCACGAAGAAAATTTATTAGTTCAATGGTTATTGCTGACCGCACTTTGGCGCGTGCTGAAGAGGCAGTGGTTCGTCTTAAGGACCCACGCTTCTCGGCAGCGCAAGTAAATGCATCAGAACTTGAAGACATTCGCGAATTAATTCGCAAAGCCCAACCCGATGTGGTTATAAATGCGGTTGATCCAAGATATGTGATGCCTATTTTCTTGGCTTGCGAAATTGAAAATACAAATTACATCGATATGGCGATGTCACTTTCTAGGCCACATCCCCATTACCCATATACCGAAACTGGTGTGAAGCTTGGCGATGAACAATTTGCGCGTGATTGGAACTGGGGCGAAAGAAAAATTTATGCTTTGGTAGGAATGGGAATCGAACCAGGCATGTCAGATGTCTTTGCAAAATACGCATCTGATCATTTATTTAGCAGAATCGATTCGATGACTGTGCTTGATGGCTCTAACTTAACTGTCGAAGGATACGAATTTGCGCCATCGTTTTCGATTTGGACCACTATCGAGGAATGTCTAAATCCACCTTTGGTTTGGGAAGATGGTCGTGGCTGGTTTACCACCGAACCATTTAGCGAGTTAGAAATTTTTGACTTTCCAGAAGGTATTGGTCCAGTCGAATGCGTAAATGTTGAGCACGAAGAAGTAGTTCTAATTCCACAGAAAGTTGATGCAAAGAAAGTCAATTTCAAGTATGGATTGGGTGCGCAATTTATTACCACTCTAAAAACTATTCACATGTTAGGTCTAGATCGCAAGGAAAATGTGGATGTGCAAGGTCTATCTGTTGCACCTCGTGACTTACTTGCTGCATCTCTACCTGATCCCGCAACTCTTGGGCACCGTATGCATGGCAAAACTTGCGCAGGCGTTTTAGTTAAAGGCTTGAATAAAGAAGGCCAACCATATGCTTGCTACATCTACAACGTTGTTGATAACGATTGGTCAATGAATGAATATGGCGATCAAGCGGTGGTTTGGCAAACTGCTATCAATCCAGTTATTGCTATGGAATTGATTTCAAAAGGAATCTGGAAGCCTGAAGGCGTAAATGGTCCAGAATGGTTTGATCCAAAGCCATTCTTGGATTTATTACCTGAATATGGCACCGAATGGACTATTCGAGAAGAGAGCGCTGAAGGTATTCTGCCGTAATGGCAGATTACGATGTTGTAGTCGTAGGTTCCGGATTTGGCGGATCCGTAGCTGCACTTCGTCTGGCAGAAAAAGGTTACAAAGTTTGCGTACTCGAAGCTGGTGCGCGCTTTGAAGATAAAGATTTTCCTAAGACTTCCTGGCGCCTACATAAATTTCTTTTTGCGCCGAGATTGGGCTTAAAAGGAATTCAAAGAATCCATAAATTACCCGACGTTTTTATTCTTTGCGGAGCTGGGGTTGGCGGTGGTTCTCTTGTATATGCAAACACTCTTTATCAACCTAGCGATGAATACTTTAATGATCCGCAATGGCGAGATATTACCGATTGGAAGAGCGAATTAGAGCCTTGGTATCAAATTGCTCGACGAATGTTAGGTGTCGTCAAAAATCCATTTTTCTCAAATAGCGACCGTGCCATGCAAGAAGTGGCAAACGAAATGGGAGTTGGGGAAACTTTTACTTTAGCACCACTTGGAATCTACTTTGGCGAAAAAGAAGGCATTGAACATCCTGATCCATATTTTGGTGGAGATGGCCCAAAGCGAAAATCTTGTATCAATTGCGGCGAATGTATGACCGGATGCCGACATAACGCAAAAAACACTTTGGTCAAGAATTATCTTTATCTGGCTGAAAAACTTGGAGTTGAAATTAGACCACTCACAACTGCTACCGAATTAATTGAAAGTAATGGACTCTGGTCCATTAAGGTACGTAAATCTTCAAGCTGGCTTCCGTTATCAAAAACTCTCACCGCAAACCAAGTAGTAGTTGCCGCTGGCGCCTTTAACACTCAAAAATTGCTGCACCGGATGAAAAGCAATGGAAATCTCAAACTTTCAGATGCCCTCGGAAAGCTATCTAGAACCAACAGCGAATCATTAGTTGGCGCAATCATGCCAAAGAGCAAAATGGATTTTTCTGAAGGCGCAGCGATTACCTCATCATTCTTTCCAAATAAAAACACCCATGTTGAGCCTGTTAGATACGGAAAAGGCAGCAACATGATGGGTTTGTTACAAACAATCATGACAAGTAGCGACAGTGGATTAGTACGCACTAGGCAATGGATATCTACAGCAATTAAACAGCCGACTCTGATTTTCAGAATCTTAAATGTACGCAAGTGGAGTGAGCGTTCTGTAATTGCTCTTGTAATGCAGAATTTGAATAGTTCGGTAACGGTCTTTGAAAGTAAAGATTTTCTTGGCAGTAGAAAATTGAGCTCCAAGAATGATGCTTCGAATCCGAATCCAACTTGGATACCAGAAGCAAATGAAGTCGCAGAGAGAATTGCTAATAATTACGGAGGATTTGCTGCCGGCAACGTCGGTAATTTAATCGGCGCACCATTTACTGCACACTTTGTCGGCGGTTGCGTGATTGGAAAGAATAAAGATGAAGGTGTTATTGACCCTTATCATCGCGTTTGGGGATACCCGACTTTACATATTTTGGATGGCAGCACGATCACAGCAAACCTTGGTGTAAATCCATCATTAACCATTACGGCGCAAGCTGAACGTGCGATATCAATGTGGCCTATCAATGGTGAAATCGACCAGAGACCAAATCAAAATGAGCCCTATAAAGCAATTAATCCGATAGAACCTAAGTTAGGAATGCGTAAATGAGCATGAAAGCACTTGTGACGGGCGCAAGCTCCGGAATCGGTTGGCACTTTGCAAACCATCTCTCTCGAGAAGGTTATGACTTGGTTATCACTTCTCGTGATTTTGATCGTTTAAACCATATCGCTTCGGAATTTAAGGGTAAGTACCAGAATCAAATTGAAGTTATTGCTGCAGATTTAACCACCGAAACCGGAATTCAACAGATTGAAGACCGTTTACGTTCTGGTGATATTGATGTGTTAATCAATAATGCTGGCTATGGTCTAAACAAACCATTTAGTAATAGCGAATTAATTGATGAGATTAAAATTCTAAAAATACTTTGTGAAGCCCCGATGCGCTTAGCGCACTCTGTGCTTCCAGCTATGATCAAAAATAATGCCGGCATTATTATCAATGTTTCTTCTGTTGCTGCCTGGATAACAGGCGGTCATTACTCCGCTATGAAGTCTTATTTAATGGTACTTTCAGAATCGCTACATACTGAGTTGGCAGATACGGCAATCAAAGTAACTTCTTTAGCACCAGGATTTACGCATACTGAATTTCATCAGCGCGGCAAGATGAAGATGGATTCGCTCCCGAAATTTATGTGGTTGCACGCAGATAACGTTGTGATAACGGCGTGGAATGATGCTAAGGCTGGAAAGGCGATCTCTATACCTGGCCGGCAATATCAGGCGATTTACTTGCTCACGCGATTCGCACCTCGAAATCTGGTCCGTGCTATCGGATTCTCGCTTCGCCGCAAGCAGCGATAACTCACAGACCTTTCGCAGGTTTCAGTCACACAGAATTCACTTCTCTCCCAATAAGATTTGGATATTAAATCTCTTTTGGAGGAATGTATGTTTCGTAAGACCTCAGTTGCACTTGCCGCATTATTAGTAGCATCTTCGGCGGTTATTGCACCGGCTGCAGATGCCGCTACCAAGATTTCAAATGGTGTTGCTTGCGCAAAGAAAGGCGCTACTACCAAAGTTGGCACAGATCGTTACACCTGCACCACCAATCCAATTTCAACTGGTGCGGCTGCAAAGAGATTAGTTTGGGTTTGGTCAGGTTGCCTTGATTCAAATAAGGCTTATTTAACTTCTAAGACTCAATATGACGCAATCATGAAGCAGATTGCTGGACAATCAACCACAATTGCCTCAACCATTCAAACTTCAATTAACAATATGATTCTTTGGAAAGCAACCAAGAACTATGTTAAGGACGATGTAGTTTACGAAACCGGAAAAACTTATTATGTAGCACTAGCGCCAAGTAGCAATAAAACTCCAAGCGCTAACTTAGGTACCTTATGGGCGGTTTACATGCCAACAGCTGCTGATGCAAATGTAGGAACATCTCCAGATGTAAATAAGGTAATTGCGATGAAAGAGAAGGATGTAGTTGATTGGACCGAATCAGTTACAACTATGAATACTTACATCAAATCACTTGAAGGATTGACTAATGCAACTGCCGCACAAAAAACTAAATTGGCAAGCTACAAAGCAACAGTTGCAACTATCAATATCGGTATCAAAAATGCGAATACCAATATCAAGAATTTAAAGGCAAACGTGATTCTCTTGACATCACAGCAAGCCAATAAAGCAACGGTTGAATCCCTAAAGGCCGATGTAGATCAAGCAAAGATGATTCGCGCACAATCTTGTGCAAGAGGCATCTAAGAACTCAATAATTAAGAAATAGCCGTCCGAAAGGGCGGCTATATTCTTTTGGATAATACCGATAGGGATTGCCCTATGTAGTAGTACTTTTGCTTGTAATTCAATTAGTGGCGATGGACTTGATCTATTTGGCGCTCTGTTTGGCGATTTTGATAGCAACAGCTTTTGCAAGAAATCGCAATGGCCGGTTATATCTAATGGCCCTTACTTCATGGGTCATGAGCGAAATTGCTACCAATATCTTTCCACCACCCTGGAGTAGCGCCGGTTATGTCCTTTTCTATCCACTAATTTTTGTAGCCATCCCTGCACTTTTTGAGATAGAACAGGCTGGGCAATTAATAAGACTTCTTGATGGTTCGGTCTTAGTTCTGGGAACTAGCGCGATTTTTTCAGCCGTTTTATTGAGGAGTTTTCAATCTGATTTTCTTCATTTGCTTTATCCGGTCTGCGACATCATTATTCTAATTGCAGTTTTAGTGGCATTTGCTAGAAGACCAATTAATAGTCGAAGTCTCTTGGTCTTATTAGGCTTCTTGGTTTATTCTGCTACTGATTTTGCATACTTAATCGCGGTTAATAATGAGAAGTATCAATCTAATTCTGTTCTTAATTATGGTTGGTTAATCGGTTTTGCTCTTATAACTCTTAGCCAGTATCGACGTGGCATCAAAAGTGAACAATTTCCACCGATTTCTATTTTCTATCTTTCGATATCTGTTATTGGTAGCGCTCTGATCTTGGCGGCAATCGCTCTAAATATGTTTCAGCTCCCAAAAATGGTAATTGGACCAGCTTTGGCAACGCTCTTTACTTCTTTCTTTCGAATGGCACTTGCATTAATGCAAAGCGAAAAGCACTTAGCTTCAGAAAATCTTGCAAAGATAGATGACTTAACTGGCTTACCAAACCGTCGAAGATTTATAAGTGAGGTTGAGAATTTTCAGAATGGCTCAATTCTTTTGATGGATTTAGATGGATTCAAACCAGTTAATGACAATTATGGCCATCAGACTGGAGATGAAATTTTGCGACAAGTGGCAAGTAGATTTTTAAAAGCAATTCCAGAGCAATCACTTCTAGCAAGGTTGGGTGGCGATGAATTTGCGGTACTTACACACGGGGGTTATGAAGAGGCGATGGAGTTGGCAATGGCGCTGAGGGCAACGCTCTCCTATCCATTCAATATAGATGGAGCAGTAATCCGAGTTGATGTGAGTATTGGCTTTGTTTCAAATGATGGTAAATCCGATTTGATGAGCAGAGCTGACACTGCGATGTATAAGGCGAAGCAGGCTCGAGTTGGTGTCTGGGCTGGTGGGACTTAATATTCTCCCCGCAAGGCGAGATTACCTAGACCGTTTTGCAGAATTTATAGGGGGTAGTTAATTGTCAGATCGCTTCCAAGGTCGAATCCTTGTTTTGGGCGCAGGTTCAGTTGCGCAATGTGTAATTCCACTTCTACTAGAACATTTAGTAGATGCCAAACAGATGACGATAGTGGATCAGCGAGACAATCGCTCCCGAGTTAAGTCAGCATTAGATGCTGGCGCTACCTATATACAAGATCAAGTCACAAAAGAGAATTTAGATTCATTCCTAAGTTCGCATCTTTCAGCTGGCGATTTCCTTTTAGATCTTGCATGGAATATTGATGCAAATACTATTCTTGGCTGGGCGCATGATCACGATGTCATGTATCTAAATACCTCAATTGAAGAATGGGATCCTTACGAGGGCGGAAACAATAAGCACCCCCTAGAGCGCACACTTTATGTACGCCACATGCGCATGCGCGAGATGAAATCAAAGTGGAATAAGCCCGGTGCAACTGCAATTGTCGAACATGGTGCCAACCCAGGTTTAGTTTCGCACTTAGTGAAGAAAGCGCTTGTAGATATTGCAAATAAGACCATCGAAGATGGCATTGCGACAGAGCAAGTTAAGTCAGCTCTTGCTGCAGAAGATTATGCAAAGCTTGCCCAAGCACTTACCGTTAAAGTAATTCATATTTCTGAGCGCGATACTCAAGTTTCAGATAAGCCAAAGTTATTAAATGAATTCGTAAATACTTGGTCTGTTGAAGGTTTATATGAAGAAGGCGTAGCTCCAGCAGAATTAGGTTGGGGTACTCACGAAAAGAAACTTCCACCAATGGCTTATGAGCATCAGAGTGGCCCAAAAACACAGATTGCGATTGCACAGCCTGGTGCAAAAACTTGGGTACGTTCTTGGGTTCCGGATATGGAAATTACCGGAATGGTTATCCGCCACGGTGAAGCTTTCACAATTCCAGATCATTTAACTGTTTGGGATGGCGATAAGGCTGTTTACCGTCCAACTGTTCACTATGCATATTGCCCAACAGATGCGGCAATTGCATCACTTCGCGAATTAGAACATCGCAATTGGGATCTAACTGAAAATCAGCGAATCATGAATGATGAAATCATTGATGGAAATGATCGCTTAGGCGTATTGCTAATGGGCCATCCATATAAATCTTGGTGGACCGGTTCATTACTTTCAATTCACGATTCTCGTAAATTGATTCCAAATCAATCTGCAACAACCGTGCAGGTGGCATCAGCAGTTTTCGCTGCGGTTGCCTGGGCGGTCAAGAACCCAGATAAGGGAATTTTGGTGCCAGACGATATGCCTTGGCGCGAAGTTCTTGCTTACGCAGAGAAATACTGGGGTGGCTTCCATTCAGCACCTGCTGATTGGACACCAATTGATAATAGAAAAGATTTCTTTGAAGGCTGGAATGGAAAAGAGTACGACTCTGATCCATGGCAGTTCTCAAATTTCTTAATCTAAACAATTTACGCTGCAACAACTTCTTCATCGATAAGTCTTGGGCGACCAGCTTTACGCTTGCGCTCGATTACTTCACCTTCGCTGAAAAGTTCGCCACCCCAAACTCCGCATGGCTCTTTGCGTGAAAGTGCACCCTCTAAACAAGCTGCTTTCATAGGACAAGCTGAACATAGAGACTTTGCCGCTGCAATCATCTCTTCATCTTCGCTGAAGAAGAGCTCGGCATCTGCATTGTGGCAAGGCAAACTAACTCCATCTCCCGTTACTGCTTCCAATCCAATTAACTCTTCATTCCATCCTGGAATGAGTAGCTCTCCGAATAACACTGACATTTCCTTCTCCCTACCTCTCTTTATCACTTTCTATTTTTGTTTTTTATTTATTTCTAAATGAAAAAAGCCCCAAATCCTTTTGGATTTGAGGCCTATTGGCTTTTGTTATGGATTAACCATTAACACCTGTGGCCTCATTACCAAAATGTGCATAGGCACGCTTGGTAAACCAAGTTGTTGCGGCGTTAGTTGGGTAATTTGAATTAAATGAAGGCGCGACAATTGCAGCTTCGATTGAAGCTAATGTCATCATGCTCTGTGACATTTTGTCCCTTTCATCTAGTTTTACTAGCCACCAATAGGTGAACGCAAAGGGTAAAGCATTGATAGAGATTGGCGCAACTTAATTAATCGCTAGCTCTTTATGAACTAATACCTATCCCACAATTGAGCGTAAAAATGGACTTGGTATTCCGCCATGACTTAGATGCAGATGTTCGCGTGCACGGGTAATTCCTACATAGAACAAGCGAAGTTCTTCATCTTCGGGGGCATCCGGATAGGGCAGATATCCCTGGCCAATGCCGATTATGAATACACGCTCCCATTCCAACCCTTTTGCCGCATGCAATGTTGCCAAAGTAGTTACTGGCATCTGCGGTGGATTATTCTGTTGAGCGCGATCCTCGAGCTCTTGCAGAAAATTTCTAAGTGTTTTTGGTTGGAAGCGTTCATCACTATCTAGCTCTCTTGCTAAATGAACGATTGCGCCGATGCCATCCATTGCCTCGCCTGAGAGATACGGCTGTGCCAGTCCACGCAATTCTTCTACCCAACTGATATCTGGGTTTGGAATAACTGAAGCTTGTCGAATATCTCTTATGAATTCGCGGATTTCAGCGCGATCAAAGAAACGATCATTACTTCTAATTTGATAAGGAAGACCAGCTTCTTTGAATGCTCTCTGCATATTTTGTAATTGTGCATTTGTTCGCGCTAATACCGCAATATTCTCTGGACGTTCACCTTGGCTAATCAATTCAGTTATTTGATTGGTAACACCGATTGCCTCTTGGCCATCAGTGTTGTATTCAGTTAATACCGGTTGTTTTCCATGTTCGTTAATTGGTGCTAATTCGTGTCCCATACGATTACTGCGCAATAGAGCATTAGCAGTAAATAAAATTTCTGGAGTGGAACGATATCCAGTTGTTAATCTAATGACTTCAGCTTCTGGAAAGCGATTGGTAAATCCCAGTAAGTAACTTGGAGTTGCACCCGCAAAGGAATAAATTGTTTGTGCTGGATCTCCAACCACACAAATATCTTTTCTACTTCCAAGCCATGCATCAATTAATCTCTGCTGAAGCGGCGAGATATCCTGATATTCATCTACCGTGAAATATCGATATTGGTCATGAATTCTTTCTCGAACTTGAGCTTCATTTTCTATCATCGCAGTTGTAAGCAAAAGCAGATCTTCGAAATCTAAAGTTCGTTCTTGCTTCTTTAGCGTTTCATATGCAGCATAAATCTTGGCAATATCTTCAATCTCAATTCGACTGCGCACTTTACGTTGCGTAGCCAGAAAATCCTCAGGCGCAATTTGATTTACTTTGGCCCACTCAATTTCGGTCGCTACATCACGAAGTGCTTCTCGGCTATTTGCTGGCAACTTGATTCCGGCACGTTCAACTGCAGCGCCGATAAATGGGGTTTTCGAAGTTAAAAGTTCTGGACTTTGCCCACCAAAAACCGTTGGCCAGAAATAAAGTAGCTGTTTTAAGGCTGCTGAGTGAATAGTTCGCGCATTAACTCCTGGAAAACCCAACATTCTTAAGCGAGATCGCATCTCTCCTGCCGCGCGAGCTGTAAAGGTAATCGCCATTACGCGCTGCGGATCCATCACTCCAATTGCTGAGGCATATGCGATTCGATGGGTAATTGCGCGAGTTTTACCGGTACCTGCCCCTGCAATTACACAGACCGGTCCACGTGTTGCTAATGCAACTTTACGTTGTTCGTCATCCAGCGCTGCCAAAATTTCTTCAGCGTTAGCCATTTAGCCAAGCCTCAATCATTTTGCCAGAGACGGTTGTAATTGGCGGAACACTTAAAGTTCCGTTGGCGATTGCACTTCTTAACTCTGCCTTTGTAAACCATTTCAAGTCAACAATTTCAACACCATCTGGCTTGGCTAGTTCTGGATTATCGGTAAATGCTTCAAATGCCAACATAATGGAATTTGGAAATGGCCATGGTTGTGAATTTAAATATTTAACATCTTTAACAACTAAGCCACTTTCTTCTTTAACTTCACGCAATACTGTAGCTTCTAATGATTCGCCTGGTTCGACAAAGCCAGCAAAATTCGAATATCTGCCTTCCGGCCAAATTGCTTGGCGACCTAAACAGATTCGACCGTTTCTATCTTGAACTGCCACAATGATTGCCGGATCTGTTCTTGGGAAATGATGCGATCCATCGACTTCGCATTCACGCACCCAGCCATTCGAAATCATTTTTGTAGCAGCGCCACATCTTGGACAGTGAGTATGGGTTTCGTGCCAATTCACTATTGCAAGTGCCGTTACCGCAATCTCTAATTCAGCAAGAGATAGATGTGCTGCAATTTCGCGTAAGTTTTGGCTAGCCTCTGGTTCGGAGATTTCTTTATTTATTACGAAATAATGTTGATCATCAACGTCACCTAAATAAATTGCCTCATTAAGACTTTGGAAATTTGTCGAATTTTGTAGGATTAAAGCTCCGTCTCGAGCCAATATCTGACCTTGCCAAATCTGCAGAACTCTTCCATCTCTCCAAAATTCGGAGGCTCTATCTCTGCCGGCGCGGTTCATAAGAAGGGCAGGTTAATGCTTTTCTAGTAACTCCACTAACTGCGCTTCGGAGAGCAGATCGCTCCTTCGGTCATCTTCGCCTGTTGGAACATAGTGGAAGCAGGCGCTGACCTGTTGGACATCTACCCCAGCAATTTTGGCCCAAGCTAATCGATACATAGCTAACTGAATTGCGGCAGAATCACCTAGTTTCGTGGAACCAGTCTTCCAATCAACAACTTCAAATCCATTCTCAGTTTTGTAAACCGCATCGATACGTCCGCGAATTAAGACTCCCGCTAAGACTGTTTCAAAAGGAACTTCTAGTTTTACCGGGACTTTCTTCGCCCAATGGCTTTCTAGCCATTTGCTCTTTAAATCTTCTAGCGTGCCATCTTCCGCTATTGGATCTAAATAATCTAAGTCATCATCATCAAATAGCGCCTCAGATTTCAAATGGTTTTCAACCCAGTTATGGAAGTCAGTGCCACGTCTGGCAAATTGATCTTGCAGGAATGGCATTGGACGACGAATTGCATTTGCTAACGCTTCAGGATCTTCTCGTAACGCAATCAAGGTTGAAACTGATAAACGCGGCGGCAGATAAACATCTGAAATATTTCTGCGATCTTCAATTTGCTTAATTAATAAAGCTGCATCTTCATCAAATATCTTTGCATCTATGTCTTCATAGATTTTTGCAGCAGCTGCAAGTTGGGCCAATCTAGAATTAGAAATTGGCCACACTTCAGAAATTTCTCGCTCTAAGAGCGGATTGCTACTTGGTATCAAAGTAGCATCAATATCGGTCGATACTTGTAGGTAATCACAAATCAATTTAAAGATATCACTTGCCTTATCTATGTTGGTGCGCGAATCCCAATAAGACATCGTGCAATGTAAAGTGTGTTTTGCACGAGTGACCGCGACATAAGCCAATCGCCACTCTTCTTCTAGGCGGAATGCCGCGCAATCATCTTTAAACTCTTTAAATTCAGCAGCGGCGCTCTTGGCATCTGTTAATTGCGAAAGATCTAAATCTGGGAACTCTTCGCCATCGCCTCTTAATTTAAATGGGATTTCCGCTTCATTATGCAGCCAAGAGATAGTGCTCTGGGGGTAGGCCTTAGGAAATTGTTTATCAACGATTCCAGGAATTACTACGTGATCCCATTCTGCGCCCTTAGACATATGAATAGTTAATAGCTGAATAACATCGCTATGGACTTCTGGTGCGCCAGATTCCAGCCCTCTTTCATGATCTATCGTGGCATCCAACCAACGAACAAAATCAACTATAGATCCATTACTTGCAGAGAATTTTGCTGCTTCTTCGTTAAATCTATCCAGATGGCGCCTGCCATTTGATCCACCATCTCTAACTAATAACTCGACGGTTAAACCTAAATATTCTTCAATCTCATAAATCAAATCAGATAAAGATGCACTAGCGCGATTTCGTAGTCTTCTTAAATCTTTTGAAAATTCTAATAATCGCTTATATCCAACTTCCGAAAATTCTGACTTCTCAGCTTTCTCAATTTCATCAAGCGCCTCGATTAGAGAACCAGTAGCGCTATCGTCAGCTTCAGCAGTCTCTAAAATTTCAGTCGCCATGGCAGAGATCAGATCTTTATCGGTACCAGTTTGTACATCCCGTTTACGTTTAAATCTGCCAAGTGCAGCAATATCTTGTACCCCGATTGCTAGTCGCGGGCCAGTCAAATGACGCATTAATGCAGAGCCAGCTTCAGCATCCACCAAGACTT
Source organism: Candidatus Nanopelagicaceae bacterium (assembly GCA_018883345.1). GTDB lineage: Bacteria > Actinomycetota > Actinomycetes > Nanopelagicales > Nanopelagicaceae > ZLKRG08. Next base: position 11,496 of record VEQG01000012.1, on the reverse strand, counting down.
TTAGCAAAGTAAATACATCGGTAACTTCAGGTACTTGCATTAACCCACCGATACCTAGAACTTCAACCGGCAAATCAAGAGCACGTAGCGCTTTCTCGATCTCTGGGATCTGTTTGCGGTTTCTGACTAGAACTGCAAAAGTTTCATTGCTGCCTTTATTGACCCATAATTTTTCTAAGCGTTCGGCAATCCCTGTTGCTTCTAATTCAATATTTTCATATATATCTCGAACTACTTCGCCTGGTCCGGCGAAATTACTTGGCTGCAACGCTTTAACATCTAATTTAATCTGCGAACCAACTACCTTGCCAATTTCATTGGCCAAATTAAGGATTGCTACATCGTTTCGGAAAGTCTTAGAAAGGCTATATTCCGCCGCTTTTTGGCCCTGCTTTCCGACGGCACCAATGAATGAATCGTGGAAATTCTTGATGGTTCCGATGGCTGCGCCACGCCAACCGTAAATAGCTTGATATGGGTCGCCAACTGCCATAACTGGATGTCCATTATTAAATAGCGCCGACAGCATTCGAACTTGAGATTGTGAAGTATCTTGATATTCATCCAGAAGTACTACTCGATATTTTGCACGCTCCAGTTCTCCAACTTTCTGGACTTCTTGCGCAAGTTTTGCGGCATAGAACATTTGATCATCAAATGAAAGTTGTCCGCTGGCAATACGTTCGTCACGAAGTCGCTTTGAAATCTCTAATAGCTTGATACGTTGTTGCAGTACCAATCTAACTTTATCGACATCTTTATCTGAAGGAATCTCTGAAATACGGCTTAAGACTTTTTCGCTCTCTGCAATAATTTCTGCTTCAGAGATTCCATGTTCCATGGCGCTCTTGGTAAGTCCTAATAAATCAGCTACTAAAGTCTTAAAAGCTCCTTCATAATGGAAATCTTCGTCATCCCAATTGCGAAGTACCTTTGCGGCTTGTTGCCAAACCACAGCTTCGCCGATTAATTCTGAATCTGTATCAATACCCAAGCGAAGACCATATTCACGGAGAATATTTCCGGCATATGAGTGATATGTCATTACTGGTACTTCAATAGAAAGGTTTCTATCGATGAGCCCAGCTTTTCTTAATTGCTTTAAGCGGTCCTTGATACGTTTCTTTAATTCGGCTGCAGCTTTACGTGTGAAAGTTAAGCCAAGAATCTCTTCTGGTTTTGCATGGCCATTGGCTACCAACCAGAGCACTCTGGTTGCCATAGTTTCGGTTTTTCCGGAACCGGCGCCGGCGATGACCACCGCTGGTTGTAGTTCCGATTCGATAATTTCAATCTGTTCGGGCGTTGGCTCTTTGCCGGTCACTTTTGAAATTTCCAAGGCGCTAACCATATAAACCACGCCCTTCTATCTGAATTGGACAAGAGGTCGCGACATTGCAGAACTGACAATTGCTATTTTTGACTGCCAAATAGCGCTTTCCGCCCATCATTACGGCAGTTCTTTCGATTCGCGCTTCGACCGCTTTTCGATCTATCGGCAACTGATCGCGCGTTTTGTTGCCCTTTAAATCGTGATCTAAATAAACCAAAGATGCGCCTGCCACATCTGGTCCAACGGCATATTGGTAAATCTGCATCTGGGCATCAGTCTTTGCATCTTCGACGGAGATTGCGCTTTTGCCAGTTTTGAAATCGACTATGTATAGCTTTCCGTCAACCGTAGTTTCGATACGATCTATTTTGCATGAAATAAGCGCGCGACCAATATTAAATTTGTATGAGGCTTCGCTCTCTTTAAAGGTTCGCTTTCCGGCCATAGATTCGCGATATTTGTAGAAGCGCTTCAACATCAATACCGCGCGCCCCATAGATGTGCGAGAGATCCAACCCGTTTCTGGATCTACTAATTTCCAGTTGGCAGTTAATAATTCTATTTGGCTATCTAAATTAACTTCACTTGATTCGGCTAGCTCTGCGAATTTATGGATTACGGTTCCGATTAGTTGAGCGGTGGTATTTCCGTCTTGACCGCCATGACTTTCTAAGAACCAACGCAATTGACATTCATCAAATTTTTCAACACCACTAGGTGAGACTTTAATTGGTTGAGAATCAGCAACTGCGGGCTGATCTGATGAAATTGGTTTGATGCCATACCAATCATTTGGATTGGCACCCGTTATTCCGGCCTCTGCCAGCGCTTTAAGAGTAGCTGCCGCCTCTTTTGAGTTATTTTTCAAGAGATCTTTTCGTAATTTTGATACAACATTGGCGGCACTCAAAAGATTATCAGCTCTGCAAATTTCCGGCTTTGCCTCTAAATCAACTTCTGGATTGCAAAATTCATAAGCAAAATCAAAATAAGTAGATGGTTGATCTTCTTCTCTATCAATTGCGGTGATTATCAATTCTTGGCTAGCTCGTGAAATAGCAGCGTAAAATAGGCGTAATTCATCAACCGCCACAGCTGCTTTGGCAACTAATTCCAACTCAATCGCAGCTAAATCAGGGTTGCGATCTCTTTCAGCTAAGCGCTCTGAACCTAATAAGGAGCCACGAATTCTTAAGTTTGGCCAAATGCCCTCTTGAACCCCAGCTACTACGACCAATTTCCATTCGCGACCTTTAGCTGAAAAAGGTGTTAATAGTTCAACTACATCTGGTCGCTGACCTTTGGCAGTAATGACATCGCCGGCAATTTCTGATTTACGAATATCTTTAAAGAATTGAGCTAAATCAGAGCGCTTAAATCTTTGGCCGAATCTGCGCGCAGATTCAAATAGTTGGAGCATTGCATCCAAGTCACGATCGGCATTGGCGCCGCGGACGCCACCCTTTAGCGCTTGCTTTCGCCAAGCTTCACTTATTAATTCATTGTCAGAATTTTTGGCATTAGACCAAATTGCCCAGAGTAAATCTTCAGGTTGAGAACTCTTTTTCTTTGCGGTGCGTTCGGCGATATCAAAAAGCAAGTGCACCCTACTTAAGGAGGCTCCGCTTGGAATTTCATATTCGCCGGTAATAATTGCTTGGCAGATTAATTCTGATCCAGTTAGCCCAGTTTTACCAGAGTATTTGGTAACTAGTTCTCGACGAATGCGTCGCAATGAAATTGAATCGGCGCCACCAAATTCAGAGGACAAAAGTATTTCCGCAGTATTCAAATCTAGTTTTCCGGCAATGGCGCTTTCGGCTAATAAAAGAAAAGGTGCAATAGAGGCGTTTTCGGAGAGTACTTGCAATTCTCCTGCGACTGGAATTGCATAACGCATTAAGGCGCTTCGAACTGCGCTGTTCTGTGCCGGAGATCTAAAAATGACTGCCATCTCTGACCATTTCAGTCCTCGTTCTAGATGCGCTCTCTGTAATTTATCTGCAATAAATGCTGCCTCATTTGCACCATCAATAAAACGCTCTGCCACCACTAAACCAGCGTTATTTGCGCTGGAACTTTGGATTTCTGGCGCCTTTGGAAATTCTCCGGCCACCTTTTCTAGGAAAAGGTGAACTGCGGAGCTGGCGCGGAAATTTTCGGATAACTGTATTGCATCGCCTTTTGCTTGAAATTTAGCCAAGGCTTCTGACAAGCCATCTGGATCTGCACCACGAAAGCGACCGACTGTGCTGTATTGATCTAATGCAATCACTAAGTCATCGGTTGCGATATTTTCTAACAGAGCTCTTTGCGCCTTATCGCTCTCTTGAAATTCATCTACGAGAATTGTTTTGAATTGATTCTTAAAAGCATTGCGGGTTACGTGGGCTGCACGCCAAACTAATTGCGCAGAATCAAGGCGTTCTTTTGGTTCTCCGTGATCTGCATCTGCCAATATCAAGGTCCCGATATAACTCTTCCAGAATTTACTAGCTGCTATCCAAAATTCTTCTTTATATGTTTGACCATTTTTCTCTAAATCTTCTGGTGTCCATCCACGTTCGGTGGCTCGAAGCATTAAGTCACGTAGTTCGCGAGTAAATCCACGAGTATGAATTGCTGCTTGTAGCTCTTTTGGCCATTCAACGCCATCAACTAATTGGCGAATCCAACCTTCTTGCTCCGGGCCAGATAATAAAATTGGATTATGGCCCTCTGCTTTTAGTATCGAATGAGCTAGCGCATGAAAGGTACGCGCAAGCGGTTCGAGCATGGTCTGCGAAGTACGCAAGGCGATTGCATCTCTTAATTCAGATGCTCTTTCGCGGCCAAAAGTTAAAACCAATATTGAATTTGGATCTTGACCTTCATTAATTCGTGCGATTGCTGCTTCGATTAAAACGGTAGTTTTTCCAGATCCTGGGCCACCGGAAATGATTAATGGTTTATTGCGGTGGCTGATTGCTAATTTCTGCGCCTCAGTAAAACTGTATGTATTTACAGATAACGGGCGACGCTTAAGCACGCCCCTATTCAACCTGAAACGGGGGACAAATCTCCGCTTTTACTTCTTGCCGAAGAGTTTTGAGAAGAAGCCACCCTTTGCTTCGCGAGCTGCAGCCAATTCCGCCTTTGTGCATTTGCAGCGCTGGTTCTTTGGAATTCCCGCAAGCGCAATCTCGATGTGGTTTCCGCAACCAGACCAAGTTGGTTTCTTGCAATTAAAGCAGGTAGTTCGTGAGCACATGATTTCCTCTTTTGTTCTTAATTTTTCTTAATTTTTCTTAATTTTGTATAGCTGCTGGTGAATTAATCCAAGTCAGGTAACCACCATCTAAATTCTTGGCATCGTAACCAAGAGATCGAAGCAACATAGTTGCCACATGTCCTCGTTGACCTACTTGGCAATTTACTATCACTTTCATATTTGCAATTTCAGTATGGCGTTCTCGCATCTCATCTACAGGAATATTTATGGAACCTGGAATTGTGCCATTTGCAAATTCACCTGATGAGCGAACATCGACAAATGAAAAACCTTCATTTCTGTATTTATCGATTTCATGCCACTGCGCAGTTTCTGTAAGACTATTAATTATGTTCTCTGCAACATACCCCAGCATATTTACCGCGTCTTTTGCTGAACCAAATGGTGGGGCGTATGCCAATTCCAAATCAGCTAATTCAGGTGCAGTAATTCCGCCACGCATCGCTGTTGCAATAACATCAATTCGTTTATCGACGCCGTCTCGACCAACTCCTTGCGCACCGAGAATCTCTCCATTAGTTGGATCAAATAGTAATTTCATTGAAAACTGCACTGCGCCTGGGTAATAAGTAGCATGCGAATTTGGATGAGTGTGAATCTCTTTAAATGTTTTATTGGCTGCGGAAAGACGTTTTGCAGACCAGCCGGTTGTAGCTACTGCCAAATCAAAAACTTTTACAATTGCAGTTCCAATGGACCCAACTTCACGAACTTTCTTGCCCGCAATATGATCAGAGGTAATTCGACCGTGGCGATTAGCCAAATTTGCCAAAGGAATTAGGGTGCTATCTCCACTTAATTCATCTTTTTTCTCAGCTGCATCCCCAATTGCATAAATATCTGGATTGCTAGTTTGATTGAACGCATTTACGGCGATGCCGCCTTTTTCACCAATAGCAACTCCGGCGATTTTGGCTAAGTGAATATCTGGCTTAACGCCGATGGCAGCGATTATCACTTCAGCTTCGACCCTAGTGCCATCTGAAAGTATTACTTCCCTGTCAGTTATTTCTTTAACAGAATTCGCAAGATGTAAATCAACTCCGTGCTTGCGCATTTCCTTATGAACAATCTCAGCCATTTCTGGATCCAAAGGACCTAAGACTTGTGGAAGGGCTTCAATTAACGAAGTCTTAATTCCTTTATGAATTAAATTTTCAGCCATTTCCACGCCAATGAATCCGCCACCAATTACGACTGCGCTTTTTGGTTTTGTCTCTACTTCATCATGGATGCGCAATACGTCTTCCACGGTTCGCAGTGAAAGAGCGCGTTCGATGCCAGGTATCGGTGGGATCACTGGAGTTGCGCCAGGACTTAGAATTAACTTGTCAAAACTAATTTCTGTTTTAGTCCCGCTAATTAAATCTCGCGAAACTACAACCTTTTTTTCCGAGGAGATTTCAATTACTTCGTTATGTACACGCACATCAAGTCGAAAACGTTTGTGTAAAGATTCTGGTGTTTGTAGATAGAGCTTCTCTTCTTCCGCGATAACTCCGCCGACGTAATAAGGCAGACCACAATTCGCATAAGAGACATGGCCAGAACGCTCGAGGACAATGATTTCAGCAGATTCATTCAAGCGTCGAAGTCGAGTTGCAGCAGACATTCCGCCCGCAACTCCTCCAATAATCACAACTCTCATCAATTAGTCACCAATGGAAAACCTGCTGCCTGCCAGGAGATAATTCCATCTTGCAAATTCGTAAGCTTTGTAAAACCAGTTTCCGCCATTTTGTTTGCCGCAATCATTGATCGGCGGCCGCTATGGCAATAAATTGAATACTCAACATTCTTATCCAAATTTGCGATTTTGCTATCAAAATTAGCCGATTCAACATCGATATTTACAGCGCCAGCAATATGACCTGCTGCAAATTCCCCAGCCGTTCTCACATCTAATATTACAGTTGCAGGATTCTGAATATTGGATGCAAAACCATCTGCATTGAGTTGGTTAATTTTTGCATTAGAACCACTGCATGCACTCAAAACAACCATTAGCGGTATGGCTAACAACGCTGCAAACTTTTTCATATTAGTTGCCGCACTTGCAGATTTGATCATCCGAAAATGGAGCCAGCGCTTCCTCAATATGCTGCCCACAACCGGACCAGGTTGCTTTTCCGCAACTATCACAACGAACTGCACTGCACATGATTTTTCCCTCTTTCCATAACTTTTGAATATGTAACTTTTTTTCAAGCCAAGGTTTAAGCCAAGATTTAAGCCAACGTCATAAAAAGCTTTTGCAGCTTTTTCATAGTTTCTTCAGAATTGCGCTTGTTGTCCAACATGCATTCCTGCAAACTGGAACTAATTAAAGTGAAAGCAGCTGTATGGACTGCTTTGCTAACTGCTGACATCTGAATAACGATTTCATCGCAAGAGCGTCCTTCTTCCAGCATCCGCGCAATCGCGCCCAGTTGTCCCTGAGCTCTCTTAATTCGCTTCGCGATTGCGGCTACCTGTTCTTGATCACTCAACACGTGTGATGTAGATGTCTTCGCCATAAGTGCTACCCCCTGCTTTCTGCCTTGAGCCTAGCATACCCCTAGGGGTATCTTGCAACTGTACTCAGAGTTGAGTAGCACACAAAATTGGAGAGCAAAATGGCAAAGAAAGTAGTTGTTCTAGGGGCAAACTTTGGCGGTTTAACTGCAGCCCTTTCACTGAAGAAAGATCTTGGCAACGATGTTGATGTAAAGGTGGTTAGCGATCGCGATTACTTCTTGTTTAATCCATCTTTAATCTGGTTGCCGTTCGGTAGCCGTGATACCGAAGATGTCACATTTAAAGTTGGACCAACTTTCGAAAATGGTGGCGTTGACTTTATTCAAAGTGCAGCTACAGAAATTCATCCAGAAACAAATAAGGTTGATTTGGCGAATGGCACCACTTTAGATTTTGATTATTTAGTAATTGCAACTGGCACGAGAAATAAACCTGAGCATGTAAAAGGCTTAAAAGAGAATTCTTCAACCATTACAACATTACAGGATGCCATTTATACGGGAGAGGAATGGAAGAAATTCCTAGATAATCCTGGTGACGTAGTTATTGCTGCAACACAATCTGCAAGTTGTTTTGGTGCAGCTTACGAATTTTTATTTAATACTAGTTATCAATTGAAAAAAGCTGGTATCAAAAAGGACGTAAAGATGACCTATGTGACATCTGAACCATTTCTTGGACATTTCGGTATTGGCGGCCTGAAAGGTGGCGAACCACTATTAAAGATGTTTTTAAAGAAAGAAAAAATAGATTTTGCTACAAATGTCGAGATGGATTACGTTGATGAAGGTCGAATCGTTGCAAAAGATGGAAAAAAGTACGACTTTAAGTTCAATATGACTATTCCTCCTTTTGTCGGTCAGGACTTTCTATTAAAAACTCCAGAGCTAACCAATGCGCAAGCATTCGTTGAAGTTCGCCCAACTTATCAATCAAACAAATGGGATCACATTTATGCAGTTGGGTTGGCGGCGGCCGTTAAGGCCCCTTGGACTACACCAACTCCTGTTGGCATCCCGAAGACAGGCTTCCCAACTGAGCAAATGGCTCATACTGCGGCGAAAAATATTGCTGCACAAATAAAGGGTGAAGCACCTAATCATGAAAAGGCCTTCGGGGATATCCCTGCCGTATGCATCATGGACGCTGGAAATAATGGTGTCTTGATTTTGGCAGACAAAATGTTGCCACCACGAAAAGCTGGCGCCTTGATTCCTGGCCCGCAAAATCATTTAGCAAAACTGGCCTTCGAAAAATACTTCATCTGGAAAATGAAGGGTGGTCGAGTCAACCTTCCTTGATTTCTAGCCTCTGCTCTCCATTGGCTAGGAGTAATCACCCTCGATAGTTTTCCTACCGAGGGTGTTTTACTATTGCGGACGTGAAACGCGCCCTATTCATCGAACATGATCATGTCACTTTAAGTGGTCCGCTTTGGCGAGCATTTAGAAATCGTGGCTATGAAGTAGTTCGCATGCCAGTTGTAAAAGAAGAGAATTTTGAAAATCCAAATGTCCAAGTGCAATGGCCAGATTTTTCTGAGTATGACGTAATAGTTCCGATGGGTTCACCTTGGGGAGTTTGGGAAGATGAACGAATCGGTAATTGGCTGTTGCCAGAATTAGAACTTGTAACTGCGGCGCATAATGCTGGACAACCAATATTTGGCGTTTGCTTTGGTGGGCAATTAATGGCTCGAGCACTCGGTGGTTCGGTTGCTCGTGCTCCACGAAGCGAAATTGGTTGGCACCATGTCATGACTGATTTTCCTGAAATTATTTCAAATGGCCCATGGTTTCAATATCACTGGGATCGTTTTCAAGTTCCACCTGGTGCAACTGAATTAGCGCGAACGCCGATTGCATCGCAGGCTTTTGTAATGGGACGCACACTTGGATTGCAATTTCATCCAGAGATTGATTTAGAAGTGCTTGATTGCTGGTTAGAAATGGATGGCGGCCCTGAAGAGATTGAAGGCGAAGGTTTAAATGTTGAAATTCTTCGCCAGCAAACAAAGGCGGAAGAGCCGGGCGCAAACCAAAGAGCGCAAGCCCTAGTGGACTATTTCCTAGACCACATTGCAACTAGTGAAATAAAACCTGTCTGACGCTATTCTCAGTGCATGAGCACAAATATGTCAGCGCTTGGCGCATTTAATAACCATCTTCCAGTCAAGATTCGCTTTGGCGAAAATATCTCTGAAACTCTTCCAGATGTAATCAAGGAAGTGGAATCAAAGAAGGCCTTCTTGATGGTTGATGAAGGAATTGAAAAATTCAATCCAGCCGCTGCCGCTTTAATCAAGAAGGTACAAGCAGCGACTGATGTGGTTATTTTTGAAAAGCCCGCTGGCGAACCAACTATTCAGATGGTCGAAGATGCAATTAGCGCACTTAAGGCAGCTGGCTGCGATTCAGTGATTGCACTTGGTGGCGGATCAGTAATTGATACCGCGAAAGCAGCTCGCCTATGCGCTCAATTAAATTGCACTTTCCGTGATTGGCAATCAAAAGCTCCGCACTATCCAGCGCCAACAATTCCTTTAATTGCTCTTCCAACATCAGCTGGTACTGGTTCTGAAGTTTCTGGTGGTTCAGTAATCTCTGATCCAGAAGCAGGACGTAAGACTGGTATTGCAAATGGAAATCTTCGTGCTCAAGTTGCGCTAGTGGATCCAGTTCTAACTTATTCAATGCCGCCATCAATGACTGCAAACACTGGCATTGATGCGCTTGCTCAAGGTATTGCAGGAATTATTGCTAAGTGCTCGACACCAATTGGTGATGCAATTGGTTATGAAGCGGTTCGATTAATGACTCCAGCTCTAACTGCTGCATATAAGGATGGCAATAACAAAGAAGCACGCGCAGCTATGGCAGCAGGATCAATGATGGCTGGTTTAACCATGAATATTTCTGATTGCACTGCAGAGCATTCACTTGGCCAGGCAATCGGCGGACTAAAGCATGTGCCACATGGATTAACAATTGGTTTGGTACTTGTCGAAACACTTACTCGCGAAGCACGTGTAGTTCCAGAGAAGATGGAACGAATTGCTGATGCCATGGGATTGCCACAAGATGGCAGCAAAGATGGTTCACGCGTTGTAAATAAGGTTCGCGAAATCTTGAAAGAACTTAATTTCCCAGTGCTATCTAGCCTTGGATTTGAAGCGAAAGATATCGACAATTTGGCTGATATTGCGCTTAAAGACTTCTTTATCACCCAAGCTCCAACACCATGGAGCAAGGATGAAGTAGTTGAAGCCTTTAATTCAGCGCTTGCGCTTACTGCTCGCTAAATCATTTCAATAATATAAACCCGCTTATCGCAAGTGATGAGCGGGTTCTATTTCTTTTTATATCCTTCGGGGCATTTTGGATTTAAGCCTTTGATCTTCTTAACTGAGTTACCTTTAATGCAAGTAATTGTCTTTTTTAATTTCAATGTATTTACTTCTGCTTTTGCTTTGGCATCTGCATCAGCTTTTGCTTTGGCATCTGCATCAGCTTTTGCTTTAGCATCTGCATCAGCTTTTGCTTTGGTATCTGCATCAGCTGCCAACTTTTTGAGAATTACTTCTCTATTTAAAATGCTTTCTTCAAAAACTTTTTTCGCTTCAGCTGAACTGGCCATTGCATTAGGTATTGCCTTTAAAGTTAGTGACTTTCCATTTTGGTTCCAGATTAGTAGGCTAAATTCAAACGCTTTGTAAAAAGAACCTACATTATTTGGATCTGACAAATCAAACATAGAGAGATAAGTTTTATTTGGATTCCCATACATAGTGATTGGCGGACGCAAGTTCTGTTCTAGTAAATAAACAAATAAATGAGGTTTTGAGTCTAATTGTGATACTTCAATAATGTATGCAGTATCTTCAGCTTTTTTAAGTAAAAAAATTGAGTCTGCATAAATATCCTTGATTTCAATTAAATTAAATGCAGAATTTAAATCAATAACTTTGGAAAAATCATCACATTTAAAATCTTGGGCTGGAAACCAGCCAAGCACAGCTCTTTCGTAATTCAATATTCTTGATGCGTTAGATGCCATCATTGAAAATTGTCCCGGGCCGGTGCCGCTCCCATACAAATCAGTCAATCCAAAATTATGAAACAATTCATGAGCAATAATGTTTGGACCTTTATGGCTATCAAGCAAAACTGCATTGTCTATGAAGCCTTCTTTAGTTTTTACAGACTTGAAAAATTCACTATTTGAGTCTAAAAAGTTATTCCCATCACTAGATTGGAAAAACCCAAAAGCTTCAGCATGCGAAAATGACCGATCTCTATTTCCGCCCTCCAAAATGACACTATCCAAATTACTGTAGTCAATAAATTCATCATTAGCTAATAGAATGTTCTTAACG
>VEQG01000011.1 GCA_018883345.1 Candidatus Nanopelagicaceae bacterium | reverse complement strand
CATGATTGGTGTATTTCCAGACCACTTTGGTGGGGACATCGAATTCCAGTTTGGGATGGCCCAGATGGTGATGTATAAGTTGTTGGCCCAGATGAAACTGCGCCAGCAGGTTGGGTTCAAGATGAAGATGTTCTTGATACTTGGTTCTCTTCAGCGCTTTGGCCATTTTCAACATTAGGTTGGCCAGATAACACTGATGACCTAAAGAAGTTTTATCCAAATTCAGTTTTGGTAACTGGTTATGACATCTTGTTCTTCTGGGTTGCGCGCATGATGATTTTTGGATTGTTTGCAATGGATGGAAAACAACCATTCGACACCATTGTTTTACATGGTTTGGTAAGAGATAAATTTGGCAAGAAAATGTCTAAATCCAAGGGCAACGTAGTTGATCCACTTGAGTTCATGGATAAATATGGTTCTGATGCTCTCAGGTTCTCACTTGCGCGCGGTTCTAACCCTGGTGCAGATCAAGCGCTAGCAGAGGAATGGATTGGCGGAGCTCGAAATTTCGCAACCAAACTTTGGAATGCAACTCGATTTGCATTAATGAATGGCGCGACCGTCGAAGGCCCACTTCCAGAATTTTCTACCTTAAATGCAATCGATAAGTGGATCCTTAGCCGCCTAAACGAAACTATTGCCGAAGCAGATCAGTTACTAGAAACTTTCGAATTTGCAAAAGCATCGGAATTGATTTACCACTTTGCTTGGGATGACTTATGCGATTGGTACCTAGAACTATCTAAAGATGCATTCCAAAAAGGTGATGCTGCAGCAACCAAGCGGGTACTTGGCCATGTTCTAGATCAGCTACTTCGCTTAATGCACCCAATAATGCCTTTCATTACCGAAGAACTTTGGACCACTCTAACTGGCCAAGAATCATTGGTTATTGCTGAATGGCCAGCTGCTGACAAATCTTCTATAGATAAGTCATCTGAAAAGATTGTCGCTCAACTTCAAGAAGTAATCACAGAAGTTCGTAGATTCCGAAATGATCAAGGAATCAAAACCAGCCAGAAAATCCCAGGTCGCTTAGTTTTTCCATCTGACCTTGCTCCATATGCAGCGGGAGCAGAGTTCTTGCTGAAATTAGAATCAGGAGATTTCACTCCATCAGCTAAATTAGAAATTGGTGAGATTCGCGCTGAATTTGATTTAACCGGTTCAATTGATGTGGCCGCAGAACGCGCTCGTTTGACTAAAGATTTAGCTACAGCAGAGAAAGACCGAGCAACCGCTACTGCCAAACTTGGGAATGAAGGCTTCATGGCTAAAGCGCCAGAGAATGTTGTTGCAGAGATTCGCGAACGCTTAACTAAGTGCGACCAAGATATCGAACGTATTAAAGCGCAATTAGCTTCTTTACCAGCGTGATACCAAAATGATCAGTGCAGAAAATCGCGAACGTTTAGCTGCAATTGAAAATGCGTTGCTGGCACGTTGGCCAGAGACCAGAATCCAACCTTCGTTAGATCGAATTTCACTTTTGTGTGACGCACTAGGTTCACCGCAACTTTCTTATCCGACAATTCACATTGGCGGAACCAATGGCAAGACTTCGACAACAAGATTTATTGATTCATTGCTATTTGCGCACGGATTACGCACAGGTCGTTTCACCAGTCCGCACTTAGAAGATTTTCGTGAACGCATATGTATCAATGGAGAGATGATTGGTGCTGAAGAATTAATTTTTAATTACAACGACATTGCGGCTTACTTTGATTTTGTCGATTCAAAATTACCTAATCCAATTTCATTCTTTGAAGCAGTAACTGGATTGGCAATGGCTGCATTCTCAGAACACCCGGTAGATGTTGGTATTTTTGAAGTTGGAATGGGTGGTCAATGGGATGCTACAAATATTATTAAGCCGACTGTAACTGTAATTACGCCTATCGGCATGGACCACATGGAATATCTCGGAAATACCATTGAAGAAATTGCACAAACTAAAGCGGGTATTCTAAAAGAAGGTGCTTTTGCGGTCCTTACCAATCAAGAACCAGAGGTAGCGAAAATCCTTTTAGCTAGAGCTGCGGAACTAGGAGTAGATGTAGCGCGCGAAGGCATCGAATATGAAGTAATGTCTCGCCAAATGGCGGTAGGTGGCCAACTACTTACTATTCGAGGTACTAAAGATGTTTATTCAGACATCTTCTTGCCGCTACATGGCAAACATCAAGCAGCAAATGCTGCGGCGGCTTTAGTGGCAGCTGAAGCATTCTTTGGCGATCAACATTTAGATCTGGAGGCTGTTAAAGCAGGGTTTGCGGCGGCGACTTCACCTGGTCGCTTTGAGATTGTTCGCAGAGATCCGACCGTAATTTTGGATGCTGCGCATAATCCGCATGGTGCAAGAACTCTTGCCAACACACTTCAAGAAGAATTCACCTTTGGTCGCGTAATCGCCGTAGTTGGCGTCTTTGCGGACAAAGATGCCGCTGGAATTTTTAACGAAATTAAAGATGTAATCGATGGAGTTATCGTTACTCAAAGTTCATCTCCACGAGCACTTTCAGCTGATCAGTTGGCAAAAGTCGCACGTGCTTTTGTAGATAGTGATCGGATTTTTGTAGAACCAGATTTAAAAGTTGCAATTACAAAGGCAATCGCTGACGGAAGCCATCCGTTGGAAGACGAAACTGTTGGTGTGTTAATTACGGGTTCAGTTATAACAGTTGGGGAAGCTCGCGCAATTTTGAAAGAGCTAAAGGTAAATAAATGAGAATTTTAGGTGCTTCGGTTTTAGTGATGGAATCAATTTGCGTTGGTTTTGCGCTATTACTTGCGATGAAAGAAGCTTCAACTTCTGAATTGATTATTGGTTCGACTATTTCGCTTTTGCTTTTTCTCTCAGCAGGTTTACTCAAGAGACGTTCAGGTTGGATCATTGCTTCTCTGCTACAGGTGGCCATGGCGGGTTATTCATTGGTAGTCCCAGCTTTTGCGATAATCGCATTGATTTTCATTGTGCTTTGGGGCTGCGCAATCTATTTTGGCCGTAAGGGTGAGGCCATCCGGGCTGAATTAGTCGCTAAGCGCGACGCCCAATAGAATAAGCGGGTGAGCAAAGAACGCACCCTCGTTTTGGTTAAGCCCGATGGCGTACGCCGTGGTTTAGTCGGAGAAGTAATTGCACGTATCGAACGCAAAGGTTATGAAGTAACGGCGTTACGAATGCTGCAAGCAGATCGTGCAATTCTTGAACGTCATTACGCAGAGCACGAAGGCAAACCTTTTTACGAACCATTACTTGAGTTCATGATGAGCGGACCAATCGTTGCGCTTATTGCTGAAGGTGAAAGAGTTATTGAAGGTTTCCGTTCTTTGGCTGGTGTTACAGATCCAACTGTGGCAGCGCCAGGAACTATTCGTGGTGACTTAGCTCGTCAACAAGCAACAAAAGTTGTACAGAACATTGTTCACGGATCAGATTCAGTTGAATCTGCAGAACGTGAAATTTCGATCTTCTTCGGAGGGAAGTAAATGAGCAATCCAAACGCAAGGCTTTCATTTATCGGCCGTGATATGGCGGTAGACCTAGGTACCGCGAATACTCTTGTTTATGTACGCGGTCGTGGCATTGTGCTCAACGAGCCTTCTGTGGTGGCGGTAAATCAAGATACCGGCGGAATTCTTGCAGTTGGTCTTGAAGCAAAGAAGATGATTGGTCGTACTCCAGGAAATATTGTGGCAATTCGTCCACTTAAGGATGGTGTTATTGCTGACTTTGATACCACCGAGCGCATGCTTCGTTACTTCATTCAAAAAGTTCATAAGCGTCGTTATTTAGCAAAGCCACGTATCGTGGTTTGTGTTCCATCAGGTATTACTGGTGTCGAACAACGTGCGGTTAAAGATGCAGGTTATGCCGCAGGTGCGCGCAAGGTTTACATCATCGAAGAGCCAATGGCAGCAGCAATTGGTGCCGGACTTCCAATTCACGAACCAACCGGAAACATGGTGGTAGATATCGGTGGCGGAACTACTGAAGTTGCTGTGATTTCGCTAGGTGGCATTGTTTCTTCACTTTCAATTCGTGTTGGTGGCGATGAGCTTGATCAATCAATTATCAATTGGGTTAAGCGCGAATTTTCATTACTTCTTGGTGAGCGCACTGCAGAAGAAATTAAGATGGCAATTGGTTCTGCTTATCCAACACCAAACGAACCAGATGCAGAGATTCGTGGCCGCGATTTAGCAACTGGTCTTCCAAAGACAATCGTGGTTTCGGCAGCGGAAATTCGTAAGGCTCTAGAAGAACCTGTTAACGCAATTGTTAATGCGGTTAAGGCAACTCTTGATAAGTGCCCACCAGAACTTGCATCAGATCTTATGGATCGTGGAATTGTTCTAACTGGTGGCGGAGCATTACTTAAAGGCCTAGACGAGCGCCTACGTCGCGAAACTGGTATGCCAATTCATATTGCAGAACAACCACTCAACTGCGTTGCTGATGGTTCTGGTAAATGTATTGAAGAGTTCGAATCACTTGAAAAGGTTCTGATCTCAGAGCCTCGTCGCTAGTAGTAAGTTAAGAAGAGGCTAGCTCCTTAAATGGCAAGTCCATCAGGAAGTAATCGTGGTCGTTTGCTATTGGTCATGCTGCTTGTCTCTTCATTGCTCTTAATTACTTTAGATTTAAGAGGCGTCTCTGTAATCAGTGGAATTCGAAATGGCGTTGGTACCGCTTTAACTCCAGTTGTCAAAGTTGGGAATTGGGTAGTCACGCCATTTAAAAATATCTTTTCGGATTTGATACATCTGGGACGTACTCGTTCTACTATCAATGATTTGAAGGAAGAGAATGCGAAGCTTCGCGCTCAGCTAGTTCAGAAAAAGAATGCACTTGGCCAAGAGCAACAATTGAAGCAGGCGCTTGATTTAGCGGGCCGAGCGAATTGGAAAACAGTTAGTGCTCGAGTATTGGCTCAAGGTTCTACTATTTCATTTACTCACACTGTGACAATTGACCAAGGCTCACGTTCCGGAATTAAGCAGAACATGACCGTGGTAAATGGTCATGGATTAGTTGGCGTCGTTCGAACAGTATTTCCAAATAGTTCTATCGTGCTTTTAGCCTCAGATCCCTCTTTCAAAATTGGGGTAAGAATTGCACGCAATCAATCAATTGGAATTCTCTCGGGGCAGGGAAGTAACTCAGGGCTCTTAGAATTATTAGATAACACGGCAAAAATTAAGAAGAATGACATTTTGCTATCTCGAGGCAGTACCAATAACACTCCATTCGTACCTGGTGTACCAGTTGGAATTATTACCAAAGCTTCAGATAGTACAAACTCAGTTGCTCAAGTTGCTGATGTTTCCTTTTATGCAAATCTAAACGCACTCGGGATTGTTTCTGTAGTTTTAAAGGCATCTGAAAGCAATCCTGGTAATGCGCTTATTCCTGAAGCACCAAAGCCAACACCGATTCCAACTGTGACGGTCTATGCAACTCCTACTGCATCGCCATCACCATCAAAGAGCTAAACGAGATTTGTAATGTGGCGTAGAGAAGTAGCATTATCTACTTTTACTTTTGCGCTTTTATTTTTAGCTCAAGAAGCTATTGTTAATCAAATTCGTTTACCGCTTGGTGGCTTCTCTTTAATACTTTTAGCAGCTTTGATTTGGTCTTCTATTAGCGAACCAGAGATCGCGGCAGTTACTGGATTTATCTCAGGTCTATTTATGGATCTCTCTCCATCCACCGACGGACCATTTGGTCATTGGACTTTAGTGATGGTTATTTCCTGTTTTGTAATTTCTTATTTGGGTTATGGTGATGATGCTCTTAATTCAAACCCGGCTGGTTTGATTTTGATGACTGCAACTACTGTTGTTGCTACGTTATTTTTATATCTAGTAATTGGTTTGATTTTTGGGTTGACGGTAGGCCCAGTTTCGAATGTGGTCAAAATGCTATTTGGATTCGGACTTTGGAGCGCCTTAGTCTCGCCAATTGTGGTGCCATTTATTGCAAAAGCTCATTCAATTGTTTATGAAGGTACTAGATGAATCAACGTACCCGGCTCAGCATATTTGTAGTTCAAGCGCTAATTATTAGCTTGATGTTGGCACTTATGGGCAGGCTTTTTTATCTGCAGGTCGCTGCGACCGATAAATATAAAGAAGCCGCACTTGATATTCAGAGTAGAGATATCGTGGTGCCAGCTACTCGCGGCCTGATTGTTGATGCGATGGGCGTGCCGCTTGCTATGAATAGAGTGGGGCTTGCGGTAACAGTTGACCGTAGTATTTTGGATAAACAAGAAGATAAAGGTTTAGCAGTATTAAATCGTGTCTCCAGAATTCTGAAATTAGATCCAAAGGATGTTTGGCGACACACGCGACTTTGTGGCGAAATTACCAAAGGTGACAAGACTGGTTGCTGGGTCGGAAATCGCTTTCAACCTATTCCAATTACCAAAGATGCAGACCCAGAAATTGCGCTACAACTTGTAGAACGCAGTAGCGAATTTCCTGGCATAGACGCCGAACCAACTTCGGTTCGTTATTACCCAGGAACCAAAGGCGCAACGGGTGCACATGTTCTTGGTTATGTTGGTGCATTAACCGATAAAGATCTGGCAGTTGATAATGGCACTAGATATTATCGAAGCGAATCAATCGGAAAAGATGGTTTGGAATATGTTTACGATTCTTATCTTCGTGGACGCCCAGGTATCAAAACCGTAATTGTTGATCGAAAAGAATCTGTCACTGAAAAATCTAGAGATACTGCACCAACACCTGGCATGCATCTAGTTACCAGTCTTGATGTTCGTATTCAGGGAGCAGCTGAAGCCGGACTTGAAACTGCAGTCCGCTCATCTAGAGCTCAAGGCTACAGAGCAGATGGCGGCGCAGCAGTAGTCATGGATGCCAGAAATGGCAGGGTATATGCACTTGCTTCGTACCCGACATATGATCCAAATATTTGGGAAAAAGGTTTAACTGTCGCACAAGCAAAAGCGATGTATTCCGAAAGTACTTATGTGCCTGCGCTTTCAAGACCTCTGCAAGGGCTATTTGCACCAGCTTCAACATTTAAAGCGTTCTCGATTTTCGCAGCAGTTAAAGCTGGTTACAACTTAAATACAACTTACGATTGTCCAGGTAAGTACAAAGTGGGTAACCGCGAATTTACCAACTATGAATCGCGCGCCCTTGGCCGAATATCGATGAAGACCGGTATCGCCGCTTCTTGTGACACTCTTTGGTACAAAATCGCATATTCAGAGTGGTTAAAGGACGGCGGCTTAAGTCCGAAAAACCCAAATGATTATTTCTTCCAAACTGCACATGATTTCCAATTGGAACAGAAGACCGGCATCGATTTACCAGGCGAATTAGAGGGCCGTATTCCTGATCGTCAATGGAGAATGGATTATTGGAAAGAGAATAAGAATTTTTACTGCAACTACGAAAAACGTGCCGCCAAGAAAGATCTAACCCCATTTCTGATTCAGTTAGCAAAAGAGAATTGCATTGACGGAGGAGTATTGCGTGCCGGCGACGCAGTTAACTTCTCTATTGGACAGGGCGATACCGTAATTACTCCGCTGAAGTTAGCTCAGAGCTATGCGGCGATTGCAAATGGCGGAACCTTATGGCAACCATTAGTTGCAAAAGCTATTGTAAAAACCGATGGCACTGTAGTTAAAACCTTTACTCCAAAAATACAAGGTAAAGTTTCAGCAGACCCGAAGACTTTTAAGTGGCTAAATGATGCGCTTCATCAAGTAACTATTGATGGTACTGCGGCCGGTGCATTTGCAGGTTTTCCAGTTGAAGTTTCGGGTAAGACCGGTACCGCTGAAGTGTTTGGTTTGAATTTAAACGGTACCAAGAAAGATTCGACATCTTGGTTTGCATCCTATGCGCCGACAAAGAATCCAAGATATGTAGTAGTAGTAATGGTTTCTCAAGGCGGCACCGGTGCGGCTGCTGCTGGTATCGGTGCCCGCCAGATTTTTAATACGATTTTTGGAACCGAAGGCAGTAAACAAATTCCAGAAAAAGTCGTTTATCCATCAGGCCCGCCAAGTAAATTGCCTAAGATTTCTCCTACGACAAAAGTTGTTGAAACTAAACCGACCCCAGCAGTCAGTGCTAGTGCTTCACCAACCAAGAAGGCGGTGAATTAAGGTGAATGAATCCGTAAGAAGCTTCACTTATCGTCGCCAAAGAAAGAACTTAACCGCTGGCTTTGACCCGATTCTCTCGTTTGCCGTAGGCGCACTTCTTATTTTTGGCACCTTATTGGTTTATGCCGCTACCAGAAATTGGTATGCCGCAGCAGGTGAAGACCCACAATATTATTTAAAGCGCCATGGCATTAACGTGATCATTGGAATTGCGCTGGCCTTCGGCACCACCTTTATTGATTATCGATCGCTTCGTGCGTACACCCCATTTGTTTGGGGAGCGGGTGTTCTTGGATTAGTTCTGGTTTTGATTCCAGGTATTGGTTCGACCATTAATGGCGCTAGAGCTTGGATTGTGTTGCCCGGTGGTTTTTCAATTCAACCCGCTGAGCTTGCGAAAATTACTATCATCATTGGAATGTCTATGATTTTGACCGAGCGCATGCATGGACAAGATGAAGTTAGAAATAAAGACGTAATTCAGGCGCTTGCGATTGCCGGCATCCCTGTTTTGTTTATTGTGCTTCAGCCCGACATGGGAACGGTTCTTATTATTAGCGCGATTGTCGTAACCATTATTGCAACAAGTGGTGCGCAATCACGTTGGGTAGCTGGTTTGTTGCTTGCTGCACTGCTTGGCGGCTTTGTTGCAGTTAAAGCAGGCGTTGTAAATGATTACCAACTAAAGCGTTTGCAATCATTTGTTAATCCAAATGCTGATTCACAAGGTGCTGGCTACCAATTAAGACAGGCCAGAATCACGGTTGGTTCAGGTGGACTTCTTGGTACTGGACTTTTTCAAGGCGCACAGACAAATGGCAGATTTGTACCTGAGCAACAAACAGACTTTATCTTCACAGTTGCAGGAGAAGAGACAGGATTTGTCGGCAGTAGTTTAATTTTAATTTTGTTGTTAACGATAATGATTCGAGGATTTAGTATTGCTCGAAGAACCACAGATCCATTTGGCAGATTGGTATCTGTTGGTGTGGTTGCTTGGTTCGCATTCCAAACATTTGAAAATATTGGAATGACATTAGGACTTATGCCGATGACTGGTGTGCCTTTGCCATTTCTGTCATATGGCGGATCGAGTATGTTCGCCAACATGATTGGTATCGGACTTTTACAGAATGTTCATGCGCGTTTACGCGGGTAATGGCTATTTGGCACGTTTAGTGCCATAATTACCCAGCATTCAGCGCGCGGTAACTCGCAGCGCGAATCCAGAGAAGTACTAAAAGAATTTGCCTGATTGATTTCAGGCCCGGAAACGAGCAAAAGACTAAATCAGTTTTTTGCATACAAAGGATTTGGTGTACATGGCTGATGAGCCAAAAGCGCCGCGTAAGCGCGCATCTAAGAAAGCTGCTGAAGTAGATTCAACTTCTGAAGCGCCTGCAGAGAAGAAAACCCGTAAAAAGGCAGTACCTGCCGTAGTCGCAACTCCCATTTTCCAAGCAGCTCCAGTTGAAGCAGTAAAACCTGCCAAGAAAGAGAAGCCTGCTAAATCTGGTAGCAAGAAAGATAATAAGGAAGAGCAGAAAGAGAAACTTGCTAAGCAAGAAGAAGATTCTGATTCTCGTCGCGGTGGACGTCGCCGCCGTCGCGGTGGCCGCGGTCGCCGTAAAGGTGGAGAAGAGAATTCAACTGGGGCAGAGCTAGCAAGCACCGACGAATCTTCTGAAGATTCCGCTACATCTCATCGCCGCCGTCGCCGCCGTCGTGGCGCGGAAGATGGTGTTCAGCCAGGTGAAATTGTTGATGAAGATGGCGTACCAACTGTAGTTAAGGTGCGCGAAAGTAAAGAGCGCCCAGAACGCACTGATCGTTCTGAACGTTCTGATCGCCATGATCGTAATTCAAGACGCGATCGTCATCATCGTCGCGAAGGTCGTCATCGCGAGGATCGTCGTGAATATCGTGAAACCTACCGTCGTCGCGGAACCATAATCACAGAAGGTGAATTCTTAGCTCGCCGCGATGAAGTAAAGCGCGAAATGTTAGTTCGCCAAAAAGGCGATCGCACCCAGATTTGTGTTATCGAAGATGGCGTTATGGTCGAACATTATGTAAATAGAAATTCATCTATTTCATATGTCGGCAATGTTTATCTTGGAAAAGTTCAAAATGTTCTTCCATCAATGGAAGCAGCTTTCGTAGATATCGGAAAAGGTCGCAACGCGGTTCTATATGCGGGCGAAGTTAATTGGGATGCAGCTGGTCTTGAAGAATCAGCGCCTCGTAAAATTGAAACAGCTCTAAAAACTGGCCAACCTGTTTTGGTTCAAGTTACCAAAGATCCAATTGGCCAAAAGGGCGCTCGTTTAACTAGCCAAATTTCACTTCCTGGTCGTTATGTTGTTTACGTTCCTGGTGGCGGAATGAGCGGAATTTCTCGTCGTCTACCAGAGCCAGAACGCAACCGAATCAAGAATATTCTTAAAGGTTTAGTTCCTGAAGAAGCAGGCGTAATTGTTCGTACCGCCGCAGAAGGTGTTAGTGAAGAAGAATTAACTGGCGATATTCAAAGATTAAAAGCTCAGTGGGATGAGATTTATCAGAAAACTCAAAATCCAAATTTCCATCCACCTGTTGCTCTTTACACTGAACCAGATTTGGCAGTTCGCGTTATTCGCGACATCTTTAGTGAAGACTTTGAAATTCTGAAAGTACAAGGCGATCAAGTACACAGAGAAATCTCTGATTACTTAGGATTTATTGCTCCAGAACTTTCAAACAAAATTGAAAAATACACTGGTACCGGAGATCTATTTTCTGATTACCGAGTTGATGAGCAATTAGCTAAGGCTTTTGATCGAAAAGTTTATTTGCCTTCAGGTGGTTCATTAGTTATCGATCGCACTGAAGCGATGGTGGTAATTGACGTAAACACCGGAAAGTTCATTGGTAAAGGTGGAAACCTTGAAGAGACAGTTACTAAGAACAACTTAGAAGCTGCCGAAGAAATCGCTCGACAATTGAGACTTCGCGACTTGGGTGGCATCGTAGTAATTGACTTTATTGACATGATTTTAGAATCAAACCGCGAGGCAGTGATGCGTCGATTAGTTGAATGCCTTGGTCGCGACCGCACCAAACATCAAGTTGCCGAAGTAACTTCATTGGGATTGGTTCAGTTAACTCGAAAGCGAATCGGACAAGGTCTGATTGAAGCTTTCAGTACTACATGCGATTCTTGTAACGGTCGCGGAATTCATATTCATACCGAACCGGTTCGCGCAAAGGCCGCAGCGCCAGTATTTGCAGGGCTCAACGAAGATTCATCCGACGATCATTCAGAACACGATGACTCAGATGAGAGCAATAACGAAGCGAATACCCATAGAAATCAGCCAGCAGAGGCTCGAGGCACCAAGCCCCGAAAGCGCCGTCGAGCGGTATCTACGGGCGTGGTGACCCCAGGTAAATAAAGGGTCAATAACGGGTCAATAGCAGTCCGAAAGCCCGATTTGAGTTAGTGGCCGCTCAAATCGTAAGATAAGCGCCTGCCCAAGCGGGCTTAAAAGAAGTTAAAGAAGTTAATGAGGATCTAAGAATGTACGCAATCGTTAAAGCTGGCGGACGCCAGGAGAAGGTCGCAGTTGGCGACACTGTTACCGTCGATCACATCGACGCTGCAGCTGGATCAACTGTTTCATTCCCAGCAGTTCTTGTTGTTGACGGTGCGTCAGTAACTTCAGATCCAAAGGTGCTATCAGGTGTAAAGGTGACTGGTGAAGTTATCGATCAGACCAAGGGACCAAAGATCCACATCCTTCGTTACAAATCAAAGACCGGTTACCGCCGTCGCGAAGGTTTCCGCGCACAGTTAACCAAAGTAAAAATTACCGCTATCAACGGTGCGAAGTAAGAGAAGGAGCTGAATTAAATGGCAAGTAAAAAAGGTGTCTCCTCAACCCGTAACGGTCGCGATTCCAATCCACAGTATCTTGGTATCAAGCGCTTCGGTGGTCAGGTAGTTAAGGCTGGCGAAATCATCGTTCGTCAACGCGGTACAAAATTCCACCCAGGTGCAAATGTTGGTCGCGGTAAAGATGACACACTATTTGCGCTCGCAGCAGGTGCAGTTGAATTCGGACGCGCACGCGGCCGCGATGTTGTAAACGTACAACCTGTAGCTTAAATAAAACGGTTTTAACTAAAGCGGGCCGGCAGATGCTGGTCCGCTTTTTTATTCAAATCAATTATAAGAATTGAAGGGATAGAGCAAATGACAACATTTGTTGATCGAGTAACCCTTCATGTTGCTGCCGGAAAAGGTGGAGATGGTTGCGTCTCCATTCACCGTGAAAAATTTAAACCTCTTGGTGGGCCAGATGGCGGCAATGGTGGTCGCGGTGGCGATATCGTTTTAGTTGTTGATCCAAATGTTACAACGCTGCTTGATTATCACCATTCGCCACATCGTCGCGCTACAAATGGTCGACAAGGTTACGGCGATCGTAAAGATGGATCACAAGGTGAAGATTTAATTCTTTCCGTGCCATCCGGAACCGTCGTCTTTGATGAAAAAGGCAACCAATTAGCTGATTTAGTTGGTAACGGAACTACCTTCATGGCCGCCGAAGGTGGGCGAGGTGGATTAGGAAATGCTGCGCTAGCTTCCTCAAAACGTCGCGCACCAGGGTTTGCACTACTTGGAGTTCCTGGTGAAGAGCGCACTTTAATTCTTGAATTAAAGAGCGTTGCAGATATTGCTTTAGTTGGTTTTCCAAGCGCCGGTAAATCCTCTTTAATTGCTGCAATTTCAGCTGCACGTCCAAAGATTGCTGATTACCCATTTACTACATTGGTCCCAAACTTGGGAGTTGTAAGTGTTGGCGATACTCGATTTACCGTTGCAGACGTTCCTGGATTAATTCCTGGCGCTTCACAAGGTAAAGGTCTTGGTCTTGAATTCTTACGCCATGTTGAACGATGTGTTGCATTAGTTCATGTACTCGATTGCGGAACTCTAGAAACAGATCGAAATCCAGTAGATGATTTAGAAATTATTGAATCCGAGCTAAAGCAGTATGGTGGACTTGATGATCGCCCAAGAATTGTGGCGCTAAATAAGACTGATTTACCTGATGGCAAAGTTATGGCAGAGATGGTTACCAAAACTCTCCAAGAAAAAGGTTATGAGGTTTATCCAGTTTCTGCCGCTTCTAGAGATGGTCTACAAGATTTACTTTATGCGATGGCGAAATTGGTACAAGGTTCTCGTGCCGCCGCTAAGAAGGAAGAACGCACTCGCATCGTAATTCGTCCAACGGCAGTTGATGATTCTGGATTCCAGGTATTTGCTAATGGTGATGGTTCATTTACAGTAATTGGTAAACGCGTCGAACGCTGGGTGCGCCAAACTAATTTTGGAAATTCAGAGGCAGTTGGATATTTAGCTGATCGTTTGGCGCAAGCCGGTGTTGAGAAGGCGCTCTTTAAAGCTGGCGCAGTATCAGGCTCCGAGGTTCGCATTGGTAATGACCAATATGCAGTGGTATTCGATTGGGAACCAACTATTGAAGCTGGCGCCGAGATGCTTGCTAAAAATCTGCAGCGTCGCGGTGAAGATGCCCGCCTTGATAATGTTTGGAAAGAAGAGAAAGTCCAAGATCAACTAACTGAAGATGAAATTGCGAGACAATGGGAATACCAGGTTTCCAATCCAAATACACCGGAAGTTGAAGAGGAAGATGAGTCGTAAATTAATTACAGATGCAAAACGCATCGTTATTAAAATCGGCAGCTCTTCACTTACTGGAAAAGCTGGTAGCGGTTTAGACGCAGCCGCAGTTGATCGATTAGTTGATGTAGTAGCTGATGCTAGAGCTCGTGGCGCCGAAGTTTTAGTGGTTTCATCAGGTGCGATTGCAGCTGGACTTGCGCCACTTGGTTTGCAGACGCGCCCTAAGGATTTATCAACCCAACAAGCTGCCGCATCAGTCGGTCAGGGGCTGTTGATTCATCGTTACACCGAGAGCTTTGCAAGATACGGCATTACTGCATCACAGGTTCTATTGACTACTACTGATGTGGTTAGACGTTCTCATTATTCAAACGCGCAGCGTGCGCTATTTAAATTAATCTCACTTGGCGTAGTTCCGGTTATAAATGAAAACGACACCGTCGGAACTTCTGAAATTCGCTTCGGAGACAACGATCGATTAGCTGCACTAGTAGCGCTCTTAACTCAAGCAGATTTATTAGTCTTAGTCTCAGATATTGATGCGCTTTATGATGCACCACCTAGCGAAACAAATGCTAAGAAAATTTCAGAAGTTAAGGATTTATCTGATTTATCTGAAATCAAATTAGGTGGCGCTGGCAGCTCTGGAGTAGGTAGTGGCGGAATGGTCACCAAAATTGAAGCTGCCAGAATTGCAACTAGTGCAGGCACTGCGATGCTTTTAACGAGCGCAGAAGATTTGGCAAAATCAATAAAGGGCGAAGAGTGCGGAACTCTTTTCTTTCCTAAAGATTCCAAAAACAATGCTCGCGCTCTTTGGCTAGCGCACGCTTCTGTTTCAAGCGGAAAACTAGTGTTGGATTCAGGTGCGGTTAAAGCATTGCTTGAAAAGAACGTTTCACTACTGCCAGCAGGTGTTACTGCAGTCGAGGGAACATTTGATGCAGGTGAGACCGTTGATTTAGTAGATCCACACGGTCAAATCATTGCTCGCGGCATCATTAACTTTGCAAGCGATGAAATACCACAAATGTTGGGACGCTCCACAAAAGAGCTGGCAGCAACATTGGGTGCTGAGTTCGAACGCGAACTAGTTCATCGTGATGACTTGGTTATCCTCAATTAGGATTAGATCGAACTAGCAATCTGCTGCAACACCGGAACAATCTTCTCTGATATTCCATCTGCAGAAGTTGGCAAATCGCTCAATTTAACTATCACTACTTGCTCTTTTGGCTGTACATAGATGTATTGACCGTGAAGTCCGAGCAACAAGATTGAATCAGGGAATGGATGCCAAGTTTGTGCCGAATAACCCCAGTTGTAATCCAAAGTAACTACGGGTGTAGACATTCTCTTTAAGTAACTTGCACTTATCACTGAACCGCCGCCGATATTCGCAGCCCCATTATTCACAAACAATTGTCCAACGCGGGCAAAATCTCTTGCGGTCGCATTAAAGCAACAGAAGGTTTTCTCGATTCCACCGACATGATCTACATTCCATTTGGCTTGGTTTTGAGCGCCAATTGGTTGCCAAACATTCTTTTGGAAATAATCAGAAACAGTTCCGCCAGTTAACTTGGCAATCACCATGCCAAGTAATTGAGTATTTATGCTTCGATACTCTGGTTTAGTTCCTGGTTTCTCCCACATCTTCTGGTTGTGATGCAACCACCAATAAAGATCAGTAGAGGCGTACATCTGGGCGATGGCCACACCCCAACCTGAAGGTCCGGTTGGGTAATTATCACTCACACCAATTCCAGAGTTCATGTCTAATAAATCTCTAATTGTCACTAAATCAAAATCAGTACCTGCTTTATATTCGGGCAATATGCTTACAAAAGTATCACTCTCTTTTAATTTACCCGCGCTAATTAACTGGCCAATCATTATTGAGGTAAGTGTCTTCGCAACGGAGTAAGTTGGCAGGAGGGTGTCTTTATTCTTGCCGTTGTAATACTTTTCAAAAACTAACTTTCCATCTTTGATAACAAGAAAAGCATTAGTCTCGGTATCTTCAATAAATTTATCGAGTGCAATTACCGAACCACCATAATTAACACTCTTAGGTAAATTGGCCGATCCAGTTGCCCATGCAATTCGCGTATCTGCAGGTTCAATAATGTGACCTGGCATCAAGTCAGGTGTCTTCGAAGCAGGCGCCAATCCCAATTTGATTGCGGCAATCGGTTCTGGGTACCTAATAGCCTTTGTTAAACCGAAAAGGGCTATGTAAATAATCAACAAAATGGCGACGATGCGCTTTAGAAATTTGAACACGCGATTAGGGTAATGCCAAGTAAGATTATCGTCATGGATGCGCAGGCTTTAGTTAATCAACTTGCCGATCAGGCTCGAATTGCTGCCCGCACTTTAACGGTAGCAAGTGGCGCCGAACGTGCCGCTGCGCTCAACACAATTGCTGATGAAATTGAAGCCAGAACCTTTGAAATTCAAGAAGCCAATCAATCAGATATGGAGCGCGGCAAGCGCGATGGCCTAAATAGCCAATTATTAGATCGACTCCTTTTAAACGAGGCTCGCATTAAAGGAATCGCAAATGGCGCGCGCCAAGTAGCGGCGCTGCCTGATCCATTAGGACAAACACTTCGCGAGCGGACTTTGCCAAATGGATTACACCTTCGCCAAATATCTGTGCCATTTGGCGTAATTGGTATGGTTTATGAAGCGCGTCCAAATGTGACGGTTGACGCCGCAGTAATTTTATTAATGAGTGGGAATGCTGCGCTTCTTCGCGGCTCATCATCTGCCGAGAGTAGTAATCAAATATTGGTCAAAGTTATGCGAGATGCACTGTCAAAGACAAAGATCTCACCAGATGTTATTCAATTAATTCCGTCCAATGACAGATCTACAACAACAGCTCTACTTAAAGCTCGTGGCCATGTTGATTTAGTGATTCCTCGTGGCTCAGCCAATCTAATTCGCATGGTGGTTGATGAAGCTACAGTCCCAACCATTGAAACTGGGGCAGGGGTTTGCCACGTCTACGTTGATAAAGATGCAGACTTAGTTAAAGCAATACCAATTTTGATAAATTCTAAAACACATAGACCTTCCGTTTGCAATGCGGCAGAAACTCTTTTGGTTCACCGAGAGATCTCAGCAGAATTTTTGCCAATGGCACTTAAAGCGTTGAATGAATCTGGTGTGGTACTGCACGCAGATGCCGAAGCGGCCAAAGCTGCTGAGTTGCTTGGTATTCGCGCCCAAGCTGCAACCGCCGCAGATTGGGCTACCGAATACGGTGTACTAGAAATGAATGTTGGAGTAGTCGATTCTGTTGAGGAAGCATCTGCGCACATCGCAAAATACGGCACCAATCACACTGAATCAATTGTTACTGAAAATAAAGAAACTGCAGAAAAATTCGTCAAACTATCTGATTGCGCTGCGGTAATGATCAACGCATCAACGCGCTTTACCGATGGAGAACAGATGGGATTTGGCGCAGAAATTGGTATTTCAAATCAAAAATTACATGCTCGCGGCCCAATGGGCTTAGAACAGATGACTACCACCACTTGGGTTGTCACTGGCGATGGCCAAATTCGCGCCTAACTCCTTATTTAATTAGAATTCAGCGCATGTCCAGCCTTTCTCGCGCAGAAGTTGCCAAATTAGCAAAGCTTGCGCGCATCGAAATGACTGATGCCGAACTCGATGCACTCTCATCTGAATTCGCAGTTATTTTGGGCGCCGTTGATCGCATTCAAGGAGCACCTCTTGCAGATGTCCAACCGACATCTCATCCGCTACCGATCAATAACGTAACCAGACCAGATGTAGTAATTCCATCACTAACTCCCGAAGAATCACTAAGCGGGGCGCCAGCTCAAGAAGAGCAACGATTCCGCGTGCCACAGATTTTGGGTGAAGAATGATTCGTAAGAACGCATCTGAAATGGCTGCCGCGTTAGCAGCAAAAGAGATTTCATCAGTTGAACTGGTTAATGCACATTTTGATCGAATTGCAGAAGTCGATACTCAAGTTAAAGCATTCTTATATCTTGATAAAGATGGCGCACTTTCACAAGCGAAGGCAGTAGATGATGCTCGAGCAAAAGGTGAATCGCTTGCACCGCTTGCAGGTGTCCCAGTTGCCTTGAAAGATATTTTTACACAAAAAGGTGTACCAACCACTGCGGGTTCTAAGATTTTGGAAGGTTGGCGTCCGCCTTATGATGCGACCGTAACTGCAAATTTAAAGAAAAACGGCATTGTTATTTTGGGTAAAACCAATATGGATGAATTTGCGATGGGTTCATCAACTGAAAATTCTGCTTACCACCCAACTCATAACCCTTGGGATTTAACTCGAATTCCAGGTGGCTCTGGCGGTGGATCCTCAGCATCACTTGCAGCTTTTGAAGCACCACTTGCACTTGGTACTGATACCGGCGGATCTATTCGCCAACCTGCAGCAGTTACCGGCACCGTGGGAGTTAAGCCAACATATGGCGCAGTTTCTCGTTATGGAATGATCGCATTCTCTTCGTCTTTAGATCAAGGCGGACCTTGTGCGCGAACTGTTTTAGATGCGGCACTTCTTCATGAAGCAATAGCAGGGCATGATCCAAAAGATTCAACATCAATCAATGCACCAACTCCTAAAGTTGTTGATGCGGCCAAACGTGCCGATGTTAAAGGTTTGAAAATTGGTGTTATCAAAGAGCTGCAAGGCGATGGATATCAAAAGGGCGTTCTTAATCGCTTTAATGAATCAATTGAGCTGCTCTCTTCATTAGGTGCCGAAATTGTCGAAGTCTCCTGCCCATCATTTGAGTACGCTCTCGCCGCTTATTATTTGATTGCTCCTTCAGAGTGCTCTTCGAATTTAGCTCGCTTTGATGCAATGCGCTACGGATTGCGTGTCGGAGCAGGCGATGCGGAAGCAGTAATGAGCGCTACTCGTGAAGCTGGATTCGGTCGCGAAGTTAAACGTCGCATCATTCTTGGAACATATGCGCTCTCGAGCGGATATTACGATGCATATTACGGAAGTGCACAGAAAGTTCGCACTCTAATCATGCAAGATTATGCAAAAGCTTTTGCCGGCGTTGATGTTTTAGTTTCACCTACTGCGCCAACTACCGCATTCAAGATTGGTGAAAAGAGTAATGATCCACTTGCAATGTATTTAAATGACGTGGCTACAATTCCAGTTAACTTAGCTGGTATTTGTGGCATGTCATTGCCTTCAGGTCTTGCAGATGAAGATAACTTGCCAACAGGTTTCCAAATTATGGCGCCTGCAATGGAAGATCAGCGTCTATATAACGTAGGTGCGGCACTTGAAGCAGCGCTTCTTTCTAAGTGGGGTGCGCCATTACTGGCAAAGGCACCAGCGCTAGGAGGTTCAAAGTGAATTACGAGCAGGTAATTGCTAAATATGAACCAGTTATGGGTTTAGAAGTTCACGTTGAGTTAAATACAAATTCAAAGATGTTTTGCGGCTGTGCAACGGTCTTTGGCGCCGAACCAAATACCCAAACCTGCCCAGTTTGTTTAGGACTTCCGGGATCTCTTCCGGTAGTCAACGAAACCGCAATTGAATCAGCTATCAAGATTGGTTTAGCACTTAATTGCAAAGTTGCGCCATTTAGCCGCTTTGCGCGCAAGAATTATTTCTATCCTGATATGCCTAAGAATTATCAGACCTCTCAATATGATG
Source organism: Candidatus Nanopelagicaceae bacterium (assembly GCA_018883345.1). Lineage (GTDB taxonomy): Bacteria > Actinomycetota > Actinomycetes > Nanopelagicales > Nanopelagicaceae > ZLKRG08. Next base: position 22,848 of record VEQG01000011.1, on the reverse strand, counting down.
AGCCGATCTGCTTCGATGGGTATTTAGATGTTGAAATCGAAACTGAAGAAGGTCCTAAGTCATTTCGAATTGAAATCGAACGCGTTCACATGGAAGAGGACACTGGCAAGTCTTTACATATGGGTGGCGCTACTGGTCGCATTCATGGAGCGGATTATTCGTTGCTTGATTACAACCGTGCCGGCATTCCACTAATCGAAATTGTCACCAAAATTATCCCTGGTACCGGAAAATATGGCCCAGAAGTTGCCAAGGCATATGTGGCAGAACTTCGCGATATCTTGCGAAGTATCGGAGTTTCCGATGTGAAGATGGAACAAGGGTCACTTCGTTGTGATGCCAATGTTTCATTGCGATTAATTGGTTCGGATACTTTAGGTACTCGTTCAGAAACCAAGAACGTTAACTCACTTCGTTCAGTCGAAAGAGCCATTCGCGGAGAGATGATTCGCCATGCAGAACTGTTAGAAAAAGGCGAAAAAGTTAAACAGGAGACCCGCCACTTCCAAGAAGATACTGGCACTACCAGAAGTGGTCGCTCAAAAGAGCAAGCTGAGGATTATCGTTATTTCCAAGATCCCGACTTGGTGCCAGTTGCGCCAAGTGCTGAATGGATTGAAGCGCTACGCAAATCACTGCCAGAAAAGCCTTCGGCACATCGCAAACGCTTACAGGAAGCTTGGTCAGTTCCTGACAAAGAGATGGCAGCAATGATCAATGCTGATTTGCTTGGAACTGTAGAAGCGACGGTAAACCTGGGCGCAGATCCAACTAAAGCTCGTGGATGGTGGCTTGGCGAAATTTCTCGTATTGCAAACGAAAAAGAGCTGGCAGTTGAAGAACTTTCAATTTCTCCAAAAGATGTAGCTGAAATTGTTGAGTTGATTCAAAAAGGTGAACTAACCGATAAATTGGCAAGACAAGTTGTCGAAGGTGTCATTAATGGTGAGGGAACTCCTGCGGATGTAATTGCTAAGCGGGGATTCAAAGTCGTAAGTGATGACGGAGCCTTACTTGCAGCAATTGAAAAAGTTTGTGCTGCAATGCCAGATGTTGCTGAGAAGGTTCGCGGCGGACATTTACCTGCCGCCGGAGCTTTGATTGGTGCAGTCATGAAAGAAACTAAAGGCCAAGCAGATGCCGCAAAGGTTCGCGAGCTTCTACTTGGCCATCTAGGTCAAGCTTAAATCAGCTTACTTAGTGAGCTATTACGCCTTCAGTTTCAACTAGTGATTCCTTGCCGACGTTAATAAATAGATAAAGCACCACTGCGCCTATAGCTAAAAGCGCTGCACTAAATTTAAATGCAGTTGTGAAACCATGCGTTAATGCAAATGGTTGAACCATCTGTCCTAACGAAGTATTCGCAGCAGCAAAGTTAGTAGCGGCGGTTGCTGAAATTGTATTTAGCAATGCAGTGCCAAGTGATCCACCAATTTGCTGGCTGGTATTCACCATCGCACTTGCCACACCAGTGTCGTGGTTACTTACTGCATGGAGCGAAGTTGAAGTTAATGGAATAAATACCAATGCCATACCACTAGACATAATCAGCAGTGATGGCAAAACATGCGTCACATAAGAAGTTTCTGGAGTGATGCGTGTGAGTAAAAGCAAACCCGCCGCAGCCGCCAAAAGACCCGGAACCATCAGCGGTTTAGGACCAAATTTAGGCAATAGTTGCGAAGCAATGCCAGCGAAAACGATGATGCCTGCAGTGAATGGCAAGAAAGCGAAACCAGATTTCAGCGGGCTATAACCAAGAATTACTTGTAAATAAAGTCCAAGGAATAGGAACATTGAGAATAGACCAGCGCCTACAACTAGTGAACCTAAGTAAGAACCACCACGATTTCGCTCTGAAACTACGCGAAGCGGCATCAATGGATTCTTAACTTTTCTTTCGATGAGGACGAAAATTGTTAAAAGTAGTAATGCCGAAACTAAAAATGCAATCGTGCCTGAATTGCTCCAGCCATGAGTTGCAGCATTATTAAATCCATAAGTAAGGGCAAATAAACCAGCGGTTGCGGTGATAACACCAGGAATGTCATAGCTGCGATCACCTTCAGCATGTGATTCATGAACAAACTTTGCAGCCAGGATTCCAGCCACTATTGCAATCGGGGTATTTACACCCAAGCACCAACGCCATGAGAAGTATTCGGTGAGGGTTCCACCAAGAATCAAACCAATTGCTGCGCCACCGCCAGAAATTGCGCCGACTACACCGAAAGCTTTTGCACGTTCAGATGGAATGGTGAAAGTTACGCTGATAATTGAGAGAGCAGCTGGCGCAAGTAGTGCGCCAAAAACTCCTTGCAGTGCGCGAGAAGCAAATAACAAACCTTGTGTTGATGCAATTCCGCCAAGTGCTGAAGCCGCTGCAAAGCCAACTAGGCCAATAATGAAAACTTTCTTACGGCCGACGAAGTCACCAATTCGACCACCAAGTAAAAGTAATGAACCGAATGCCAATGTATATGCAGTAATAACCCACTGCTGATTAGCATCTGTAATTCCTAAATCTGCTTTCGCACTCGGAATTGCAATATTTACGATTGATGAATCCAAAACCACCATCAGTTGCGATATGGCAACAACAAATAGGGTTCTCCAACGGTCCTTAAAAATAATTTCAGGCGCAACGATCTTCAAAATTTATCTCCGATTTTTAGGTGATTTTTACTGGCTAACGTTATCTGAGAATGCAGGGGAGACTTTCAATAGGGCGCTTTTGCGAATATGATTTGCGCTATGTCCAACATGAAACCACGCTCTGGCTTAGTAACAGATGGATTAGAACGCGCAGCCGCTCGAGGCATGCTCCGTGCAGTTGGCATGAAAGATGAAGATTTTAAAAAGCCACAAATTGGTATCGCATCATCTTGGAACGAGATCACTCCATGTAATCTCTCTTTAGACCGCTTAGCTAAAGCAGCGCGTCAAGGCGTAATTGATGCCGGCGGTTTCCCAATGCAATTCGGAACCATCTCAGTCTCTGATGGAATTTCGATGGGACATGAGGGCATGCACTTCTCATTAGTTTCAAGAGAAGTTATCGCTGATTCTGTCGAAACCGTCATGCAAGCCGAACGACTAGATGGAATGGTTACATTTGCTGGTTGCGATAAATCATTACCAGGCATGATGATGGCCGCAGCGCGTATTGATGTTTCATCTGTATTCGTTTATGCCGGATCAACATTGCCAGGAAATGTTGATGGCAAAGACGTGACAATTATCGATGCCTTTGAAGCGGTAGGTGCTTGCGCCCGCGGTTTAATTTCTGAAGCAGAAGTGGACAAAATCGAACGCGCAATTTGCCCTGGCGAAGGCGCATGCGGCGGTATGTACACCGCGAACACTATGGCAACTGTCGGTGAAGCAATTGGACTTTCATTACCTGGCTCTGCCGCACCTCCAGCAGTAGATCGTCGACGTGATCGATATGCAGCAGAAGCTGGCGCTGCGGTAATTAATTTGATCAAACAAGGAATTACTACACGTGACATTTTGACAAAGCGCGCATTTGAAAATGCAATCACTGCGGTAATGGCACTTGGTGGTTCAACAAATGCTGTGCTTCATTTATTAGCAATTGCTCATGAAGCAAGAGTTGATTTATCGCTAGATGATTTTCATCGTATTGGTTCTAAGGTGCCATTGCTCGGAGATCTAAAACCGTTCGGTAAATATGTAATGAGTGATGTCGATAAAGTTGGCGGAATCCCAGTGGTACTTCGTGCGCTTTTAGATGCGGGCTACTTACATGGCGACACTTTGACTGTAACCGGCAAAACCATGGCCGAGAACTTAGCGGAAATTAACCCACCGCTACCTGATGGCGATATTTTGCACGCAACATCTAAACCATTATCGACTGCGGTTGGAATTACGATTCTTGGCGGCTCACTTGCACCAGAAGGGGCAGTTTGTAAAACTGCCGGAATCGGTGTTGATGTATTTGAAGGCCCTGCAAAAGTTTTCGAACGTGAATGGCAAGCAATGGAAGCGCTTGAAAATGGAAACATTCAAGCAGGCGATGTAGTTGTAATTCGTTACGAAGGTCCTAAGGGCGGTCCTGGCATGCGCGAAATGTTGATGATTACAGGTGCAATCAAGGGAGCGGGTTTAGGAAAGTCAGTTCTACTTCTAACTGATGGCAGATTCTCTGGCGGCACTACCGGTCTTTGCGTAGGTCACGTTGCACCTGAAGCAGTTGACGGTGGACCAATTGCTTTGGTTAGAAATGGCGATCGCATCAAAATTGACACCATCAATCGCACATTAGATTTATTGGTAGACGAGAAGGAATTGGCTGATCGTCGTAAAGATTTCGCACCAATTCCACATAAGTACACCTCAGGGGTACTTCATAAGTATTCGAAACTAGTAGGTAGCGCCTCCAAAGGTGCAGTCTGCGACTAATTCCGAATACTGAGATTCGTATCTCATCTCTTGACGCTCTCTGCTTGATAGGGGAAGATTCATCCATGCGTAAAGCTCTATCGATTTCATCAACCTCAGTGATTGTGGTGGTCATTCGATAGCGCGTGCCCGAAACACGGAAAACGCGCCCACTGAAAAGTCAGTGGGTTTTTTAGTTTAAGAAAGGAGTAAGCAGCAGATGAGCAATCAAATTACAGGAGCCCAGTCTCTAGTGAAGTCACTAGAGGCAGCTGGTGTCGTTGACATGTTTGGTTTACCTGGCGGAGCAATCTTGCCTGCTTACGATCCAATCTACGATTCAAAGATTCGCCACATCTTGGTTCGCCACGAACAAGGTGCTGGGCATGCCGCAACTGGTTATGCGCAAGTAACTGGACGCGCTGGTGTTTGCATCGCAACCTCTGGTCCAGGCGCAACTAATTTAGTTACACCGCTTGCAGATGCGGCAATGGATTCAGTTCCAGTAGTAGCAATTACTGGCCAGGTTCCTGGCCCTGCAATCGGAACCGATGCTTTCCAAGAGGCAGATATTCGCGGCATTACGATGCCATTTACTAAGCATAATTTTCTAGTAACAAATCCAAACGATATTCCAAATGCAGTTGCGCAGGCATTTCATATTGCTACCACGGGACGACCTGGACCGGTATTAGTTGATATTGCTAAAGATGCGTTACAAGCAATGACTGAATTCAATTGGCCAAAAGAAATAAAACTTGCAGGATATCGAATTCCGGGAGAACCAAATGCGCAGAGCATTGCAGATGCTGCTCAACTAATCTCGGAATCCAAGAAACCTGTTTTCTATGTTGGCGGCGGAGTTATCAAAGCTAATGCATCAGCAGAGCTAAGAGAGTTGGCGGAAAAAGTTGGCGCACCAGTTGTAACAACATTGATGGCGCTAGGTGCATTTCCAGATTCACATCGTCAGCATCTGGGTATGCCTGGTATGCATGGTTCAGTTTCAGCAGTTACCGCGCTACAAAAGGCAGATCTACTAATTACATTAGGCGCTCGCTTTGATGATCGCGTAACTGGCAAGCTATCTTCCTTTGCACCAAATGCACGTGTAATTCATGTTGATATCGACCCAGCCGAACTTGGCAAGAATCGCAGCGTAGATGTGCCAATTAACGGTGATTTAAAGGCAGTAATCAAGGCGCTAATCCCTGCAATCAAGCAGAAACCTGATTTAGCAGCTTGGTGGAGTGCGTTAGATAAATTAAAAGCTACTTATCCAGTTGGCTATGACAAGCCAGCAGATGGATCGCTTGCACCACAATATGTAATTGAAAGAATCGGTCAGATTTCTGGCTCTGATTCAATTTATGTTGCAGGTGTGGGTCAACATCAAATGTGGGCTTCGCAATTTATTAATTATGAAAAGCCGCGCACTTGGTTAAATTCAGGTGGCGCCGGAACCATGGGCTATGCAGTACCTGCAGCGATGGGCGCAAAAGTTGCAGCACCTGACACCACAGTTTGGGCAATTGATGGCGATGGTTGCTTCCAGATGACAAATCAAGAATTAGTAACTTGTGCCTTAAATAATATTCCAATCAAAGTTGCCATCATTAATAACGAATCACTCGGCATGGTTCGTCAATGGCAGACACTTTTCTACAAAGGTCGTTATTCAAATACCGATCTAAATTCAAAGATGGTTCCTGATTTTGTGATGCTTTCAGAAGCAATGGGCTGCGTTGGACTTCGTTGCGAAGATCCATCAGATGTCGATGCAACTATTGAAAAAGCCATGGAAATAAATGATCAACCGGTAGTTGTTGATTTCAGAGTAAATAGAGATTCAATGGTTTGGCCGATGGTGGCAGCCGGAACTTCGAACGATGACATTATGGTTGCGCGTGAAACTGCACCTGACTGGGATTCACAGGAGTTATAAATGGCAAAACACACACTTGCAGTTCTAGTTGATAATTCATCTGGCGTTTTAGCTCGCGTAGCTTCACTATTTGCTCGTCGCGCTTTCAATATTGATTCACTCGCAGTTGGACCAACTGAAGATCCAACAATTTCTCGCATGACCATTGTGGTCAATGTTGAAGGCCATGCTCTTGAACAAGTGATTCGTCAGCTCGATAAATTAATCAATGTCATTCACGTTTCAGAGATTAAGCCCGCAAAATCAACCCAAGAAGAGTTGATTTTGGTTAAGGTAAAGAACAATCCAAGAATTGAATCAATAATCTCCAAGTTTGGGGCAAAAATCGTGGATAACACTGAAAATGCTGTGATTATTGAATCAACAAATACGGTGGCGCTCAACGAAGAGTTGCTGGCCTCGCTAAAAGAATTTGGAATCATCGAATTTGTTCAATCAGGCGTGGTCGCGCTCTCACACGGCAGCGAAGCTTTGGCTGATCAAACTCTTGATATCCAATCCGTTTCAACAGATCGCCAAGCAGATTACCAAAACTAACCAAGTAAAAAGAATATAAAAAGGAAAGAAAACCAATGGCAACTATGTATCACGAAGAAGATGCAGATCTATCAATCATCCAAGGTCGCAAAGTCGCAATCATTGGTTATGGTTCACAAGGACACGCACACGCACTTAACTTGCGTGACAGCGGAGTAGATGTTCGAGTTGGACTTAAGGAAGGTTCACCATCACGTGCAAAAGCAGAGGCAGAAGGCCTCCGAGTAACTTCAGTTGCAGAGGCAGTGAAAGAAGCAACTGTAATTATGATTTTGGCGCCGGATCATGTGCAGCGCCACATTTACACCGATTCAATTTTGCCTAACTTAAAAGAGGGCGATGCACTCTTCTTTGGGCATGGATTCAATATCCGTTTCGGATACATCAAGCCACCTGCAAATGTTGATGTTTGCATGGTTGCACCTAAGGGTCCAGGACATCTAGTCCGTCGCGAATATGCAGCGGGTCGAGGCGTTCCAGTAATTGTGGCAGTAGAACAAGATGCAACTAAGAGCGCTTGGCCACTAACTCTTTCATATGCAAAGGCAATTGGCGGTCTGCGTGCAGGTGGAATTCTTACTACCTTTACTGAAGAGACTGAAACTGATTTATTTGGTGAGCAATCTGTTCTTTGCGGTGGCGCATCACAGTTAGTTATGTATGGATTCGAAACCCTAACTGAAGCTGGTTATCAGCCAGAAGTAGCTTACTTCGAGTGTTTACATGAATTAAAGCTAATCGTTGACTTGATGTACGAAGGTGGAATCGCAAAGCAGCGCTGGTCAGTATCTGACACTGCTGAATACGGCGATTATGTTTCAGGTCCACGCGTAATTGATCCTTCAGTTAAGCAACACATGAAAGAAGTATTAGCAGATATTCAATCAGGCGCATTCGCTAAGCGTTTCATCGATGATCAAGAAGCTGGCGCACCTGAGTTCAAGGCGCTTCGCGCAAAGGGCGAATCACATCCAATCGAAGCTACTGGACGCGAACTACGCAAGATGTTCTCTTGGATTAAGTCTTCAAATAAGGATGATTACCAAGAAGGCAAGGCTGCACGATAAATAATGGCTAAGCCAGTTGTACTTATTGCTGAAGAGCTCAGCCCTGCAACGATGCAGGCGCTGGGTCCTGATTTTGAAATCAGACATGTTGACGGTGCAGACCGAGCAGCGTTGCTCCCGGCTTTAAGTGCAGGTGTAGATGCAGTTTTAATTCGCTCCGCAACCAAAATGGATGCAGAAGCGATTGCCGCATCTAAAGGTTTAAAGGTAATCGCCCGCGCTGGAGTTGGCTTAGATAACGTTGATATTCCTGCTGCCACTGATGCTGGTGTCATGGTTGTTAACGCACCTACTTCAAATATTGTTTCCGCTGCCGAACTTGCCATTTCATTATTACTTGCAAGTGCAAGATTTGTATCTCCCGCACACGCAGCACTTAAGAATGGTAAGTGGGCACGTTCTAAGTTCACCGGAGCGGAAGTATTTGAAAAAACTCTCGGAGTAATCGGTTTTGGAAAAATCGGACAACTGGTAGCACATCGAATGCAAGCATTTGGCATGAATGTAATTGCTTACGATCCATATTTGCAGCCAGCTCGCGCGGCGCAACTTGGTGTGCAATTAGTTACGCTTGATGAGTTGTTAGCAAAATCCGATTTCATCACCATTCATTTGCCAAAGACCAAAGAGACTGTAAATCTAATTGGGGAAGAGGCGTTAAAGAAAGTTAAGCCAACCGTGCGCATTATTAATGCAGCTCGTGGCGGCGTACTTGATGAGAACGCTTTATATAACGCAATCAAGGAAGGTCGGGTAGCCGGAGCTGGGCTAGATGTTTTTGCTACCGAACCTTGCACTGATTCACCGCTCTTTGAATTAGATCAAGTTGTTGCAACCCCGCACCTAGGTGCATCCACCGATGAGGCGCAAGAGCGTGCTGGAATTGCAGTTGCGGTTTCAGTTCGCAAAGCACTTGCCGGTGATTTAGTTCCTGATGCGGTTAACGTTAAAGGCGGCGCAGTCCACGAAGAGATTCGGCCATCGCTACCTTTGGTTGAGAAGATGGCGGAGATTGCGACTGCATATGCAGGTGGCTTGCCTTCTTCAATGGAAGTTCAGGTATTGGGTGAAATCGCTGCTTACGATGCATCAGTTCTTGCCACCAGCGCTCTTAAGGGCGCCATCGAAACAACTGTCGAAGATGATGTCACTTATGTAAATGCACCGAAACTTGCTGAAGAACGCGGCATGAGCGCAATAGTTAAGAATGATCCAAATTGCGAACAGTTCCGTTCATCAATTCAATTAAAGGTTGCCATGAGTAGTGGTGCAAACTTTGTTGTTGAAGGAACTTTAGTTGGAATTCGCAAAGTTGAAAAAATTGTTTCAATTGATGGTTTTGGTCTAGATCTATCGCCTGGCAAGCACATGATTTTCTTGAGATACATGGATAAGCCTGGCGTAATTGGTTCTATGGGTGGCGCGCTTGGAAAAGCTGGCGTCAACATTGCAGGAATGCAGGTGTCTCGTCGTGAAATTGGCGGTATGGCGCTCATGGCTTTAACCGTTGACGATGCAGTGTCTGAATCAATTTTGGAAGAAGTAAAGCAGAGTACCGGCGCAGATTTAGCTCGAACAGTGAACTTGGAGAAGTAATGTCAAAGACAATCAATCTTGCAGTAATCGCCGGCGATGGCATTGGACCTGAAGTGGTTGCCGAAGGTTTAAAAGTTCTTGATGTAGTTGGCGCAAAGCATGGCGTTACCTTTAACAAGACCGCTTATGATCTTGGTGCGGGTTATTGGCATCGAACTGGCGAAGTTCTACCTGACTCTTTAATGGCAGAGATTGCAAAGAGCGATGTAATTTTGCTTGGCGCAGTTGGAGATCCATCTGTTCCATCAGGTGTTTTAGAGCGTGGCCTCTTATTGAAACTTCGCTTTGCCTTCGATCATTACATTAATTTGCGTCCTGCTAAATTACATAAAGGTGTTAAAGGTCCTCTGGCTACCGATAAAGAAATTGATTTTGTTGTAGTTCGAGAAGGCACCGAAGGTCCATATGTTGGCGCAGGTGGAACTCTTGCATACGGAACCGATGCCGAAATAGCGACCGAAGAATCGCTAAATACTCGTCGCGGCGCCGAACGAGTCATCCGTGATGCTTTCGCTAGAGCCCAAGCTCGTCCACGTAAGAAATTGACTTTAGTGCACAAGAACAACGTATTAACTCGTGCTGGTGGGCTTTGGACCAGAACATTCGAACAAGTAGCTAAAGAATTCCCAGATGTAACTACCGATTATTTACATGTTGATGCCGCATCTATGTTCTTCGTAACTAACCCGGAGCGATTTGATGTCGTGGTTACGGATAATCTTTTTGGTGACATTCTTACCGATATCGCAGCAGCAATCTGTGGTGGGATTGGCCTTGCGGCATCTGGAAATATCAATCCAACCGGCGCCTTTCCATCAATGTTCGAACCAGTTCATGGTTCAGCACCCGATATTGCAGGAAAGCAATTAGCTGACCCAACTGCAACAATCATGTCCGTTGCGATGATGCTTGATCATTTGGGTTTTGCTGCAGCAGCGCGCGAAGTAGAGGCAGCAGTTGCCGCAGACTTAGCAGTACGCGGCGATAAGAAGCGTTCGACATCTGAAATTGGCGATGCATTAGTAAAGGCACTTTCATAATGACAATCAAAATCTCACTTAATCCAAATGCACTTTCTGCAGCAGAGCGCGATAAGAAAGTAGCTGAAGGTGGCTTCGGTAAGTATTACACCGACCATATGGTGGTTTGTGAGTGGGATGAGAAAACTGGTTGGGGAACACCAGAATTAAAAGCATATGGTCCAATCACATTAGATCCTGCAACCGCTGTTTTCCATTATGGACAGGAAATTTTTGAAGGCATGAAGGCATATCGCCAACCTGATGGAGGCGTTGCACTATTTCGTCCAGAGGCGAACGCCCAACGATTCAATCGCAGTGCAAAACGTTTAGCACTTCCAGAGATGCCCGAAGAACTTTTCTTAGAGACTGTAAACGCTTTAGTTTCTCAAGATCAAGGTTGGGTGCCAAATAAAGTAGGCGAATCGCTTTATATTCGCCCTTTCATGATTGCTACTGAAGTTGGCCTTGGAGTTAGACCATCTAATAAAGCCACTTACATTTTGATTGCCACTCCAGCTGGCGCATATTTTGATCCATCAAAAGCGGTAACAGTCTGGATTTCAACTGAATATGTCCGCGCGGCACCTGGTGGAACTGGCGAAGCAAAGTGCGGCGGTAATTACGCAGCATCATTAGTTGCACAGAAAGCGGCTGCAGCAGAAGGTTGTGACCAAGTTGTTTGGCTTGATGCAGTAGAACGCAAATGGATAGAAGAGATGGGCGGAATGAATCTTTATTTTGTTAAAGGAAATAAAGTAGTAACTCCAAAGCTCACCGGAACTTTGCTTCCTGGAATTACGCGAGACTCAATTCTCTCGGTAGCACGCGATTTAGGTTATGAAACTGAAGAAGTGATGCTTTCAGTTGATGATTGGAAAAACGGAATTGCATCCGGAGAAATCTCAGAGACTTTTGCTTGTGGCACCGCAGCAGTGGTTTCACCAATAGGTGCCGCAAAATCAAAGTGGGGCACTTGGGTAACTGGTGATGGGAACCCAGGCAAAATCACAATGAAGATTCGCGAAACCCTTCTTGGGATCCAACATGGTCAAATAGAAGATAAATATGGTTGGGTTAAGAGAGTTAAGTAATGACAATCTCAGATAACTTCCACGTTTATGACACCACGCTTCGCGATGGTGCTCAGCAAGAAGGTCTCAATCTCAGTGTTCACGATAAATTACAAATCGCGCGCCACTTAGATGACCTTGGCGTTGGATTTATCGAAGGTGGTTGGCCAGGAGCTAATCCAAAAGATACTGAATTTTTTGAGTTAGCCAAGAAAGAATTAAAGTTAAAGAATGCCACCTTTGTGGCATTCGGTGCTACCCGTCGCGCCAACACCAAAGCCGCTGATGATCCGCTAATTGCAGCGCTTCGAAATTCAGGAGCACCTGTAGTAACAATGGTGGCAAAAGCACATGATCGCCACGTTGATTTAGCTCTTAAAACTACGCTCGAAGAGAATCTAAATATGATCAAAGATTCGATCCAGCATCTAAAGAGCGAGGGACAGAGAGTCTTTATCGATGCTGAACATTTCTTTGATGGTTATCGCGCAAATCGTGATTATGCATTAGAAGTAGTCCGAGCTTCAGCTGAAGCTGGAGCTGATGTAATCGCACTTTGCGATACCAACGGCGGTATGTTGCCTGATGAAATTGCCGAAGTAGTTCATGACATTTTGGGTGCATCATCAGCACGTCTCGGAATTCATTGTCACAATGACACCGGTTGTGCAATCGCCAACTCGATGGCTGCAGTTGCGGCCGGTGCGACCCACGTACAAGGAACCATCAACGGTTACGGTGAGCGCACCGGAAATGCCGATTTAGTTTCGATTATCGCCAACTTAGAACTGAAGAAAGATAAGAAGTTATTACCAGATAACTTGCTCCGTGAATCTTTCCGAATCTCACATGCAATCGCGGAAGTTACAAATGTGGCGCCATCGGCACGTCAGCCATATGTCGGACTTTCTGCATTTGCTCATAAAGCAGGTTTACATGCGTCGGCAATTAAAGTTGATCCAAATCTTTATCAGCATGAAGATCCAGCAAGCGTTGGTAACGATATGCGTATGTTGGTTTCGGATATGGCTGGCCGCGCATCAATTGAATTAAAGAGCCAAGAACTGGGCGTTGATTTAGGTGGAGATAAAGAGCTAATCACTCGAATTGTTGAACGAGTGAAAGATATGGAATCAAAGGGCTTTACCTTTGAAGCCGCAGATGCCTCATTCGAATTATTGGTGCGAGAAGAGATTGCACAGAAGCGACCTTCGTTTTTTAATGTTCAGCATTGGCTAACCAGTGTCGAAAGTGACGAACAGGGAAATATCGTCACCAAAGCCGAAGTTACCGTTGCTGCAAATGGCGAATCATTAGTTTGCTCAGGATCTGGAAATGGACCGGTTAATGCTTTTGATACCGCGCTACGTTCAGGTCTCTTAAAGCTTTATCCAGAATTGGCAGAACTTGAATTAACAGATTACAAAGTTCGTATATTGGAAGGTCGCTTAGGTACCGGAGCGATTACGCGCGTACTTGTCGAAACTTCAGATAAGAATGGCGCATGGAACACAGTCGGTGTTCATGAAAACGTGATTGCAGCATCTGCGATGGCTCTAGAAGACGCGCTAACTTATGGACTTATCCGTCAAGGACGTAAGCCTGAATAGCTAGGTAGTAACCTTGGCTGTATGCAGAGCGCGATTGAAGCATTTACAACTTATTTAAATCGCGAACGTTCACTTTCTGATAACACTATTCGTGCATATATTGGTGATCTGGAATCCTTTTCGACACATTTAAATGCTTTAGGTGTAGAGGAATTAAATACTCTTAACATCAGTCATTTAAGAAGTTGGCTTGCCAATCAACAAAGCAAAGGCGCATCTCGAACTACGCTTTCAAGAAGAGCTACATCATTAAAGTTATTTACTAAGTGGGCACATAAAGAAGGATTTATCCCAAGCGATGTGGGTTTTAATTTAGCAACACCTAAAGCACATCGAATCTTGCCAGAAATAGTTGATGCCAAAACGGCAGATATTGCAATGCAAGCTCTAGAAGCCGCGGCTGAAGAAACCGGAGAGTTAACTGCCATTCGAAATTTGGCAATGGTTGAAATGCTTTATGCATCCGGTGCACGTGTCTCTGAATTATGTGGATTAAATTTAAGAGATATTGATTATGAGAGATCTACGATCCGCGTAATTGGTAAAGGAAATAAAGAGCGCGTCATACCAATCGGAAGACCAGCCGTTGCCGCTTTGGATAAATGGCTTGCCGTAAGAAATCAGTTAGTGAATGAGAAGAGCGGAGATGCTTTATTTCTCGGCGCTCGTGGCAAGCGCATCGATCAAAGACAAGTTCGTGAAGTTGTGTATAAAACAATCGAATTAGGACCACATGCACTTCGCCACTCAGCCGCAACGCATTTATTAGAAGGCGGAGCAGATTTAAGAACCGTGCAAGAAATTCTCGGCCATGCTTCGCTATCGACTACTCAGATTTATACCCATGTATCAGCGGAAAGATTGCATTCGGCCTTTAAACAAGCGCATCCCAGGGCCTGATTTCTCTATTTTCTAGCCCGCAGCTAGAATTTCGCCCGCACTGATGGGTTTAGGCCAATCAGTGACATCACAGCATCAACCCTCCAGATTTATCTGTTCGGGGATGAACCTCGGTCTTACTTAGGTGAGCACAGTTCAAACGATGCGAGGGAGCCAAACAAATCGTTTAGCTCGACAACCGAGTGCAGTTTCGACAAGTTCGAAACTGAAAAAGGAGCGTGCCCAAGTGGCAGTTGTAACAATGCGCGAACTCCTCGACAGCGGTGTTCACTTCGGACATCAGACACGTCGTTGGAATCCAAAGATGAAGCGTTTTATTTTCACAGAACGCAATGGCATCTACATTATCGACATCCAGCAATCATTGGGTCTAATCGATTCAGCTTATGAATTCGTAAAAGACACAGTTGCAAAGGGTGGAAACATTCTTTTCGTTGGAACAAAGAAGCAAGCACAAGAACCAATCATTCAACAGTCACAGCGCGTAGGTATGCCATCTGTAACTGAGCGTTGGTTGGGCGGCATGCTTACCAACTTCCCAACTGTTTACAAGCGAATCCAGCGCCTTAAGGAATTGGAAGCTCTTGAAGCAGCTAACGATCAGCTACTTACAAAGAAAGAACTTCTAGTTCTCCGCCGCGAACGCGAGAAGCTAACCAAGAACCTTGACGGTATCCGCAACATGACCAAGCTGCCTGCAGCAATCTGGGTTGTAGATACCAAGAAGGAACACCTTGCAGTTCAGGAAGCTAAGAAGCTAGGTATTCCAGTTATTGCAATCTTGGATACAAATTGCGATCCAGATGAAGTTGATTACAAGATTCCAGGTAACGACGATGCAATCCGTTCAATCGGTCTGCTAACACGCGTTATCGCTGATGCGATTGCAGCTGGCCTACAGGCGCGTTCTGCTCAGGCATCAAAGACCGCTGAAGAAAACAAGGATGGCGCAGTTGCAGAAGTTGCAGCGGGCGAACCACTTGCTGATTGGGAGAAAGAAATTCTCGAAGGAGCGACTGAATCAAAGTGAGTTACACAGCAGAAGATGTAAAGCGTTTACGTGAAGCAACTGCAGCAGGAATGCTGGATTGCAAGAAGGCGCTTGATGAAGCGAATGGCGATTACGACAAAGCTGTAGAAATCATTCGTGTTAAAGGCTTAAAGGGCGTAACAAAGCGCGAAGGACGTACAACTTCTAATGGTTTAGTAGTTGCAAAGTCATCTGGCGATTTAGGTGTGATGCTCGAGCTTAACTGCGAAACAGATTTCGTGGCTAAAGGCGATCGCTTCCAAGCACTTGGCGATGAATTAGTAGATCACCTACTAAAGGTAAAGAGCGCAGATGTTGCGGCTTTCCTTTCATCTGAAATTGCACCAGGACGTTCTGTACAGCAGCATGTTGATGAAGCAAATGCGACTCTTGGTGAGCGCATCGAAGTTCGTCGTGTAACTGTTTACGAAGGTGGCCCAGTAGGTATCTATCTTCACAAGACCAGCCCAGATTTGCCTCCACAAGTTGGCGTACTAATTTCGCTAACTAAGGAAGCAATCGAAGTTGGTCGCGATGTAGCTCAGCACATCGCAGCTTTTGCACCACAGTTCGTAAAGCGTGAAGATGTTCCTGCCGATCTAATCGAGAACGAACGTCGTATCGCTGAAGAGACTGCTCGCGAAGAAGGCAAGCCAGAAGCAGCGCTTTCAAAGATTGTTGAAGGTCGCGTAACCGGTTTCGTGAAGGAAGTTTCACTTCTTGAGCAGGCATTCGCAAAGGATGCAAAGAAGACTGTCCAGCAGATTCTTGATGAGGCGCAAACCGCGGTTAAGGCCTTCTCACGTTTCCGCGTTGGTCAGTAATAAACTAACTTCAAGTTAGTAAGAGCTTTAAACAGAAGTTGAAGGGAGCACTCATGCCAGGTTATGGAAGAGTGCTCCTTAAACTTTCTGGAGAAGTTTTTGGTGGCGAAAAGGGCATCGGAGTCGATCCAGATGTAGTTCAAGCCATCGCAAAGCAAATTGCAGATGTCGTAAAAAATGGCACGCAAGTTGCAATCGTGGTCGGTGGCGGTAATTATTTCCGCGGCGCCGAATTACAAACTCGCGGCATGGAACGCTCTAGAGCTGACTACATGGGAATGCTCGGAACAGTTATGAACTGCTTAGCGCTCCAAGATTTCCTTGAAAAACAAGGGGTAGATACCCGAGTACAAACTGCAATTTCTATGGGGCAAGTAGCTGAGCCATACATTCCACGACGTGCAATTCGCCACTTAGAAAAAGGTCGCATTGTAATTTTCGGTGCTGGCGCTGGAATGCCGTTCTTTACGACCGATACGGTTGCAGCGCAACGCGCACTTGAAATTGGTGCAAACGCACTACTGCTTGCAAAGAGCGGTGTGGATGGTGTCTACAACGCGGATCCTCGCAAAGATGCCAACGCGACAAAGTTCGACAACATTTCTTACGATGAAGTGCTCTCTAAATCATTAGCGGTTGCAGATGCCGCAGCTTTTAGCCTTTGCCGCGAAAATAAATTACCAATCGTGGTCTTTGATTTAATGAACAATGGAAATATCGCTCGCGCTGTTAAGGGCGAAAAAATTGGAACACTTGTTAATTAGAGTTAATTAAGGAATAAAAAGGAAACCCATGAGCGACATAACAACCATCATGAATGATGGCGTAAGTAAAATGAATAAGGCCGTAGATGTAGCTAAAGAAGATTTAGCTTCTATCCGCACTGGCCGCGCTCATCCATCACTTTTCAATAAAGTAATCGTTGATTATTACGGTGCACCAACTGCTCTAAATCAGCTAGCTTCTGTGCAGGTCCCGGAAGCTCGCGTAGCGATAATTAATCCTTTTGATAAAGGCGCAATGGCCTCAATCGAAAAGGCGCTTCGCGAATCAGATTTAGGTGTAAACCCAAGTAATGATGGTGTTTCAATCCGTATTAATTTCCCGCAATTAACTGAAGAACGCCGCAAGGAGTACATCAAACTCGCTAAATCAAAGGGCGAGGATTCAAAAGTTTCAATTCGCAACATTCGCCGCGCAGTCAAAGAAGCGTTGGAAAAGTTGGAAAAAGATGGCGCGATCTCTAAGGATGATTTAGCTCGAGCTGAAAAAGAGCTAGAGAAGCACACCGGTGATCACACCACCAAGATTGACGAACTTCTTAAGCATAAAGAAGCTGAACTTCTAGAGGTCTAATGAGCGACCTGCACTCAATCAACGAGGCAATTAATAAGCGCGCTGGGCGCAAATTACTGCCATCGATTGCGGTATCGCTCTCGTTAATAGCGCTTATTTGGGCGCTACTTTCATTCTTCCGTTTTGGCATTGCGATTGTGGTCGCAGTTGCAGTTTCACTTGCGATCAAAGAGTTAGCTTCGGCATTTAGCACTACCGATACTTATGTTTCATATAGATCGCTTTTAATAAGCACCATTGGTTTATCTGCCGCCACCTGGTTTGGCGGCATCCGCGCACTTGCAGTCGGAGCGGCAATCGCGCTAGGTTTAATTTTGATTGGTTTGCTTCGCAAAGGACCTAAAGGTTTTGTAAAAAGCGCCAGCGCTTCGATTTTTGCACTGGTGTATCTGCCTTTCTTAATGTGCTTTGCAATTTTGCTTGCGCGACCAGCTTCTGGCTTTGGAAACGTGATGACTTTAATTGTTCTTGTCTCCTGCAACGATACCTTTGGTTATCTAGTTGGCGTATTAATCGGAAAGCATCCAATGGCCCCACACATTTCGCCAAAGAAATCTTGGGAAGGTCTAGCAGGATCAATTATTTTCACTGCAATAGGTGGTTATCTAGCCTTTACCTATCTACTTGATTTAAATGGCTGGATTGGTGCTGGGATTGGATTAATCGCGGTCTTAACTGCCACCACAGGTGATTTAATCGAATCATCAATAAAGCGCGATTTTGCAATTAAAGATATGGGTAATTTATTGCCAGGTCATGGCGGGATTATGGATCGCTTAGATTCAATAGTTTTAACTGCGCCAGCTCTCTGGTTGGTTTTAGAGCTAGTTAAGTATTACTCATGAGTGATTTACCGCTGATATTTGACGAGCCGAAACAGAAGCAGAAAGCTCCTAAACACCTAGCTGATATGAGCAAAGAGGAGCGCAAAGCGCTCTGTGAAGAACTTGGTATTCCGGCCTTTAGAGCCAATCAAGTAGCAGTTCATTACTACACACATTTAGAAACAGATCCCGAAAAATGGAGTGATATTCCTGCAGATATGCGGGAAAAAATCGCGAATGCATTTACACCAAAGCTAATGGAATTAGTGCGCACTTTGCAGACCGATAGTGGTCTCACCAGAAAAGATTTGTGGCGACTGCACGATGGCACCTTGGTTGAATCAGTTTTAATGAAATATCCAGATCGCGCAACAGTATGTATTTCATCGCAAGCTGGTTGTGGCATGGCCTGCCCATTCTGCGCAACAGGCCAAGGTGGTTTAAAGCGAAATTTAACTGCGGGAGAAATTACCGAGCAGATTGTGAATGCGGCAAGGCTCTGTGCATCTGGCGAAATGGGTGGAGAACCAATTCGTCTATCGAATATTGTATTTATGGGAATGGGTGAACCACTTGCCAATTACAAAGCAGTGGTGCAGACCATTCGAAACATTACTTCGCCAAATCCAGATGGTTTAGGCATTTCTGCGCGTTCGGTAACTTTATCTACAGTTGGTTTGGTGCCAGGCGTTGAGAAATTTACTGAAGAAGGTTTACCTGTAACTTTGGCAGTATCGCTACACACTCCAGATGATGAACTTCGTGACTCTTTGGTGCCAATTAATACCCGTTATAAAGTTCGCGAAATTTTGGCGGCAGCTGATGCATATGCAAAGAAAACCGGAAGACGCTACTCAATTGAATATGCGCTAATTAAAGATATTAATGATCAAGCTTGGCGCGCAGATCTCTTGGGCAAACTACTTAAAAGTCGCAATGCCCACGTCAATTTAATTCCGCTTAACCCAACTCCTGGTTCTAAGTGGACCGCCTCTCGTCCGGCAGATCAAAAGGAATTTGTACGCGTCCTAGAAAGCTATGGCGTACCAGTTACGGTCCGTGATACCCGTGGCCGCGAAATCGACGGCGCCTGTGGCCAATTAGCGGCCAGCGAATCTTCAAATAAATAACTTTTTTCACTAAAGTAGCTCGCATGGAAAAAATTGCGAATTTCATCAACGGTAAGTCGGTTCAATCTTCATCTGGCGAAACCACTCAAATTGTCGATCCTTCAACAGGCAAGGCATATGCGGAGGCACCGAAATCTAATCAAGCCGATATTGATGCGGCGATGTCTGCGGCAGCTAATGCATTTGAAGAGTGGCGCGACACCACGCCATCTGAGCGTCAACGTGCGTTATTGAAAATTGCTGATGCAATCGAATCACGTGCTGAAGAATTTATCGCAACTGAAACAAAGAACACTGGCAAGCCACTGGGATTAACGGCATCCGAAGAGATCCCACCAATGGTCGATCAAATTCGCTTCTTCGCTGGCGCAGCTCGCAATTTAGAAGGTAAATCTGCTGGCGAATATATGCGCGGCATGACCTCATTTATTCGTCGCGAACCAATTGGTGTTTGCGCGCAAGTTACACCTTGGAACTATCCGATGATGATGGCGGTTTGGAAGTGGGCACCAGCTATTGCAGCAGGCAACACTGTAGTTTTAAAACCATCAGAGACCACACCGATGTCAACAATTTTGATGGCAAATGTAATGAGCGAATTTTTACCAAACGGTGTGTTCAACGTAGTTACGGGAGAACGCGAAACTGGCAAGATGTTAATTGATCATGCAACACCTGCCATGGTTTCACTAACTGGTTCAGTGCGTGCTGGTATGCAAGTTGCTGAGGCAGCTTCAAAATCTTTAAAGCGAGTGCACCTAGAACTTGGTGGCAAAGCACCAGTTGTGGTTTTCGCAGATGCAGATCTAAAGACTGCGGCAGAAACTATTGCAATCACAGGTTTTTTTAATGCGGGACAAGATTGCACCGCAGCTACTCGCGTGATTGTCGAAGAGAGCGCTTACGAAGAATTTGTTGAGCTAATTGCCCACCAAGCAAAGGGTCTCAAGACCGGTGCGCCAAGTGAAGACGATGCGCTCTTTGGTCCGGTAAATAATGCCAACCAATTAGCTCGCGTCACCGGCTTTTTAAATGAAGTACCTTCACACGCCAGAGTGGTTGCAGGCGGTAAGCAAGTTGCCCGAGATGGTTTCTTTATCGAGCCAACTGTGATTGCCGATCTAAAGCAGAGCGATCGCCATATTCAGGAAGAGATTTTCGGACCAGTAATCACGGTCCAGAAGTTCAAAGATGAAGCAGAAGCGATTCGCATGGCCAATGGCGTGGAATATGGCTTGGCCTCATCTATCTGGACTTCAAATCATGGCCGCGCAATGCGTCTTTCACGCGCCTTTGACTTTGGTTGCGTCTGGATTAACTGCCATATCCCAGTGGTAGCTGAGATGCCTCATGGTGGTTACAAGCGAAGTGGTTATGGCAAAGATTTAAGCGCATATGGATTTGAGGATTACACTCGAATTAAGCATGTGATGACAAATCTCAACGCTTAAACTCTCCAAAAATCGCCCGTCGGGGGTTAGTATTCCCGCATATTTAGCTGACCAGAAAGGCTCCCAATGTCACAAGGTATGTCCGAGCAAGATTCAATGCTCAATGAACTAAAGGCGCTCGCAAAGTCTCGCGTCTCACGTCGCTCAGTTTTAGCTGGCGCAGGTGCAGTTGGTGCAGGTTCACTTCTTGCTGCATGTGGTGGCGGCGGTGGATCAGATGCTGATGTGCGTTGGGGTAACTGGACTCTTTATTTAGATTACGACAGCGATGCAAAGGTTTATCCAACTCTAGAAGATTTCATCTCTGAAACCGGAATCAACGTTAAGTACTTGGAAGATTACAACGATAACGATGAGTTCTACGGAAAAGTTCAAGGTCAATTAAAGTTAAATAAAGATATTGGTTATGACTTAATCTGCCCAACCGACTGGATGGCAGCGCGCTATATCCGTCTTGGTTATGCGCAGAAGTTAGATAAAGCAAATATTCCAAATTCAAAGAACATTATTGATTCACTGGCAAGTGTTCCTTATGACACCGGTCGTGATTACTCACTTACCTGGCAAGGCATCATGGGCGGCTTTACGTGGAACAAGGAAAAAATTCCAAATGGTGTTCGCACACTAGATGATCTATTTGCACCTGCAAATAAGGGCAAGATTGAAGTTCTTTCAGAGCTTCGCGACACCGTTGGCGTGATCATGATGGCGCAAGGCGTAGATATCTCTAAGTTCACCGCTGATCAGTATTACAACGCAATCGACTTCCTAGAGAAGAAGATTTCAGATGGATTTATCCGCCAAGTTAAGGGTAATGATTACAAGGAAGACTTGATCTCAGGTGACTGCGTAGCGGTTATCGGTTGGTCAGGAGATGCCTTCCAGCTTGCAGCAGAGAACGATGGCAAGTTTGACTTCGCAATTCCAGAATCAGGCGGAACTATCTCAGCTGACAACTTCATTATTCCAAGCACTGCACAGAATAAAGATAAGGTCGAGCAGCTAATTAATTACTACTACGACCCAGTTGTTGCGGCAAAAGTAGCGGCATACGTTAATTACATTACGCCAGTTAAGGGCGCACAAGAAGCGATGGCAGATGTCGATCCATCATTAGTTGATAATGAATTGATCTTCCCATCAGCTGCGACTCAATCTAAGTTGCAAGTATTCCGTGCGTTAACACCTGCAGAGGAGACCGAGTTCACCGATGCATTCCAAAAGGCCGCTGGTAACTAAGTAAAGTGGCAATAGCTACTGCGCGAGGCGACCTCAAGTTAACTAACGTCACCAAGGAATATGGTGATTTCACTGCTGTAAACGATTTGTCGTTGACGATTCCTGCTGGTTCATTCTTTGCACTTCTTGGACCATCAGGTTGCGGCAAGACCACCACACTGCGAATGATTGCTGGTCTTGAAGAACCAACCAAAGGCACTCTACATATTGGTGATCAAGAGATTACTGATCTGCGTCCATATCAACGACCAATCAACACGGTCTTTCAGAACTACGCGCTCTTTCCGCATCTTTCAATCTTTGAGAACGTGGCATTTGGTATGCGCCGCCGCGGCATTAAAGATGTTAAATCAGAAGTCGAACGAGTTCTGAATTTAGTTGAACTACCGCATTTAGCAGATCGTAAGCCAACTCAATTATCTGGCGGACAACAACAGCGCATCGCGCTAGCTCGCGCGATTGTTAATAAGCCAGCACTTCTTCTGCTTGATGAACCACTTGGCGCCCTTGATCTAAAACTTCGCCGCCAAATGCAGATCGAACTTAAGTGGATTCAAACTCAAGTTGGTCTTACCTTCGTTCACGTAACTCACGATCAAGAAGAGGCCATGACCATGGCTGACACCATCGCTGTTATGAATGAAGGACGCATAGAGCAGATGGGTACTCCAGAAGATCTCTACGAATCGCCAAAAACCGCATTCGTAGCTAACTTCCTGGGTCAATCAAACTTAGTTCGTGGCCAAATTTCAGGTACTGATGGCGATAACAATGTGGTCGAAGTACATGGCCAGAAAATCGCGCTACCAAAATCTCGCACCTTTACCAATTCAAATA